>NZ_JBKGHJ010000052.1:0-26779 GCF_046520365.1 Corallococcus sp. 4LFB | reverse complement strand
AGGCCGCCTTCAGCGAGGAGGCTTCCGTCAGGGCGCCTTCGGCCCGGACTACGAGTTGGCGCGCTTCCAGGTGGCGGGCCCGGCCTCCGTGCCGCTGGCGGAAGTGTCCTTCCCGGAGGGGGCTTCGGCCTACGGGGAGGTGATTCTCGGCTGGGACGCGGTGCGGCTGAGTGGCATGCGCCAGCGACACCTCTTCCTCTCCCTGGGGGTGGAGGCCTTCTCCTGGGGCCGGGTGGACGTGGACGGGCGTGTGGATGCGCAGCTCTTCCACCGCAACCTCACGGTGGGCGTCGGCGGACTGGCGACGGCCATGGGCCAGCCAGGGGCGCGCTATGTCGTCTCGGGAGAGGCCCGGTGGCGCTTCCTGGGGGGCAACGTCTACGCGTTGGGGCAGGGCGAAACGCTGCTGTTTCCCACGCCGGAAGGGACGATGCGGCCGGGAGCCTTCGCGGCCGTGGGGCTGGGGGTGGACAATGCGCGCTGAGCTATGGCCGTGCGGCGTGGTGGGCCTGGTGCTGTCCCTGGCCCTCCTGACGTCGGGGTGTGCCTCGCTACCCTCACGGGCGGGCCCTGGAGGCACCCTGGCGTCCGTCTCGGGCGCGACGCCCCTGGTGGCCTTGGGGCGCGGTGCTGTCGCGAGTCTCCCCGAGGACGACGCCCACGAGGACTTCGACGCGGAGTCCGCGGACGGACCGCTTCTGCACCGCCGCCGGGCCACGCCGTCTCCCCCGAATCCCGGAGGGGGAGAAACGGCGCCCCTGCGTGTGGTGGGGGCCCTGGAAGGTGTGTGCGGGGACGTCCCCTCGGGCTGGCCGCACCTGGACTCGGAGGACGAGGTGCTGGAGCCCTTCCTGGCGTGCACCACGCCAGCGACCTTCCTGGCCTTGCAGCGCCAGGCGGACATGCCCCGGCTGGTGGAGGCCCTCTCGGACTGGAACGCCGTCCGGCTGGGCGCCCTGGGCCCCCTGGAGGCCGAGGCAGCCCGCGTCCTCCTCAAGAAGCGCGCAGCCTTCCTCGCCACCGCCGTGGAGAAGCACGGCCTGGCCAAGGCGGAAGTCCTCGCCCTCTTCGTCTTGCACACCGCCCACGACGACGAGGTGCGGCAGCTCTTGCGCCTGCTGGCCAAGGACAAGCTGCTGAGGCGCGCCCTGGGGGCCATGGAGGTGGCGCGCGAGGAGCTGAAGCAGCGGGGCATGGTCCTCACCGACTTCCCGGAGCGGAGCTTCCGCGGTGGCGACATCGCGCGCGGGCTGGGACGGCCGTGGATGACGTCGCGGCCTCCATTCCCCTCGTCGGCGGAAGCCGGAGCATCGATGCATCCGCGCTGCCCGCGCAGCTTCCACCGCCCTACCAGGACGCGTACCGGGAGGTGGAGAACGCCCAATTCCTGGGGGCCTTCGCGCCCAGCAACGTGGCCCTGGCGTCCTTTGACTCCCTCACCTTCGGCGTGCCGCTGGGCTTCTACCACCTGGTGGCGGGGACGGCGCAGGGCAGCGTCTCCCTCGCCAAGGGGGAGTACGAGGAGGCCACGCGACAGTTGGCGCCCGCGGCCCTCATGGTGGGCCTGTACGCGGGAGGGAAGGGGGCGCGCGCGCTTCGTGAAGCGGGCATCTCCCGGCTGGAGCGCGCTCGCCTCCAGGCAGCGGTGTCTAGCGTGGAGTCGTTGAAGGCCGTGCTGGAGAGGTTGGAGGCGCAGATAGGGGAGAGCGGCGTGGGAGAATTGGCTCGCTACCTCCAGCAGAGCGGGGAGTCGGCCCGTCTGGTGGCGGAGTGGGGCGAAGCCGGCGCGCTGGCTCTTCACGAGACACGAGGCAACGTCGCTCAGGCACAGGCCGCATTGGCCGTGAGGTACCGAGAGCCCCCGAGTGCCGCGTCCACCGGAGGGGGCTCCGGGAGAAAGGGCGGTACTCGGCCCTCCATGCCTCCCGAGGCGGCTGGCCTCCCTGCTGAGGTGGCGGAGGCGAAGTTCAAGCAGTTGGAGGCGGAGTTCCCCGGGGAGCGCCTGTCGATGGATGTGGCGGAGCTGACGAAGCACCGTGAGGCTCTGCGGAGGGCGGCTCCCGCAGAAGTCATTGCGGAGCCCCTCTGGGCCGACTACGTGGCGTACCTGGAGACGCGGGCCGCGGAACTCAAGCAGAGGATTGCGGAGAAGGGGCCGCTGAAGTGGGCTGGCTACCAGCTCCTTCGTGACAGGTACGCCCGAGGCTTGGATTTCGAGCGGAAGATGGTCGCCATCCTGGAGGCGGACGCGGCCCTGCCGCGGGCGAAGCGGAAGTGGCTCAAGGACTTCGACCGGCCCCGTATCGTGACGCACGTGGGGGTGGCGAAGGCCGACCTTCGCTTCGCGGACGTGCTCGTCATCGAGGAGGGCACCTCTGCTGGCCCGCAGCCCCGCGTGGAGACGTTCAGCTTCAAGAGTCGGGACCTCAGTCTGCTGACACCGAAAGAGCTGGCTTCGCAGATGGTTGCAGACGCCAAGAACGCTCGGAGGTATTACGGCGAGACGCTGGACATCCGCAGGCCAGAGCTTAGGCGGACGGCAGAAGTGAAGAGAGTTCGTTTGGTCTACGAGGGTGGTAAGCTCAGGCCTGCTGATGCTCGTGAATTGAAGACTGCCTTGGAGGCCGTTAAGGACGAGGTCGAAGGAGTGGAGGTTCTGTTCCCATGAAACCGCTGACCCTGAGAGACTTGGACGCCAAGGACAGCCTGCGGCTTTCTTTTGAGGGAGCTTTCGACCAGCAGGCCGCCCTAGAACACGAGCTTGCACCTTTATTTCAGGCGCTTGAAGAGAATGCCGGCGACTGGATGCCGGATGTTATTGAGGGGAAGCGGAAGCGTACATACTCGCGTGGTTCAATATGGAAGGCGTTGGCTGAAGAGCGGCGGGATAAGAGTACGTCTATCGTATTGCACCGCTCGTCGTTTCCGGCTGTGTCCATGACGACCTACGTCGGGATTGCCACCCGTCGGCCACGGTTGAGCATCAGCCTCTATGTTCAACCAATATCGTTCTTCTCAGGTCTCGAACGCTGCCGCCTGTTCGTGGAGATGGTCAGAGCCTGGGGCATAAAACATCCTGCCGCCTATGCAATGGCGCATAGCATGGCTGATGATCAGTTGTCTGGCGCCCCCAGTTTCGGCCGGGATGATGAGACCGTTTATAGAGACGGATTCGATAAGGTCTACGAGCTATATTGGCTTAACCTCTTCGATCCGAAGCTGGTGGAGTCCGTAGGCCGAGAGCGAATGCTCTCGACGCCCGCGCATCTCGTGGAGGAACTCCCTAATGGCTCCGTCCTCCTGGTGCTGCGGCCCACCGCCGCCGACTTCGCGAGCGACGAAGCGCGTGTGGCCCAGGCCCGCGCGCATGTCCACCTGCGGCCGGACCTCGACTTCGACACGGTGCTGCGCACGCTGCGGGAGCGCAGCGCCGCGCTCGTACCTGTCGAGCCGCACTTCCACCCCGACGTGGCGCCGTTTCTCTCGCGGCTGCCGGACGAGTTCGCCATCAGCGAGCGGCAACGGAAGATTGCCGAACTCAACGCCTTTCGGCCACCGGAGCCGGAGGAGTGGCTCCCGGTCGGCCTTCCCGCAGATGTGGAGAATCCAGAGCGCGTCCCCGAATCCTACGGAGACCTGGCCGAGAGCCTCGTGGCTGCGCTGCATACCAAGGTGCCCAGCATCTTCGACGCGACGCCCGAGTCCCTCACGGACCTCGACTTCTACTTCTGGCGGGAGAACTTCCCGGAGCGGTATGAGCGGGACCTCATCGACGAGCACACGGCTCCGGCGCTCGGGGCCTTCCTGGGCGGCATGCTGGTGCGGCGGCTGGGCGGCACGTGGGTGCCGCGGCAGAAGCTTGAGGAATCCCAGGTGCGCGTCGGCCAGCGCGTCTGGCTGCCCTTCCTGCGTGCCCGCCGGTACATGCAGTCTCGCCAGTCGCTACTGGACTACTCGCTCACGCAGTTCTTCCATGAGGCGGAGAGGTACCGGCCCTGACTGGGCGAAGGTGAGCATGCCGGCGGCGGTTGCTGGGTGGGGTCGATAGCTACCGCCGCAGTCGTCGTGCTAGGCCCTTGAGGCGGGCGGCGTCAGTGACAACACCGCGCCAATCGCCCATGTCCATAGCGGGCGCCAGTCAAGGCCAGGAGCGGCCTTCGCCTCGTGCTGTGCCACGGCTTTCTCCAGGGGCATCCCCGGTGGCAGGTGCATCGTCACGACGTGAGCGGATCTCCCTTCGCCAGTGAGCGCCTCCAGACACAGGCGCCAGAGACGTGGCCCCGACTCTTCAACAATTAGGAGGTCGGTCGCCGTCCATTTGGCACCGTCGCTGTCGGGTAGCTCCAACCCAACAACGTCAGGAGGCACTCCAATGTGCAGCGCGCGGACGGGCAGTCGGACGTCCTCACAGGTGTATCCGTGGAGTTCCGTACCGCGCAGCGATGCGGCGAGGGTAGGGGAGACAGTGTGGCTGGTTTGTCCCGTGGCGTCGTAGACCAGCCGCATCCAATACTGCGCTGCGCGCCGCTGGAGAAGGGAGAGCATTCCCACGTCATCACCTATGACGAGGAGTACGGTCTTGATGAATTGGTCATCCTGCGTGGCTTCTTGGAGCCGCGCGAAGCCAGTGCGGCGGGCAGCGTCTTCCAGCGCGAGAAACGGGAACTGAAAGGCTATGTTGTTGGCGTCTTTCGAAGTGAGGCGTCCAGCGCGAGCGTCCTTAATGATCGAGTCGAACGCGACTTGGGCGTCGCCGAGGGCCCAGTATCGCCGGGCAGGTTCAGGTACGAGGGGCTGAGAGAGGATATCCATAGGGCAGGTATGGTCGCGGCTACTCGAATTTGTAGCCTGCGGCGATTGCGGCGGTCACCAGGGGGTGGTTTTCACGGGGCGACAGGGGGCCGACATCATCTGGACGCAGGACAGTGCCCCCCTCATCGATGACGACCACGTCGCCGCCACGCCGTGCGATGACGCCGCGCCTCGCCCCCCATTCCTCTCCTGCCATGAAGCGCATGGCTCCGACGAGCCCGCTCGGTTCGGAGTCTGGAGAGCCCGGCTGAGCCCACCAGATGGGCAGCTCGGACAGCGCAGCATATGCCTGTTCCCGTTCATCCCAGTGCTCCAGGAAGTACGCACCTGCCAGCCGGCGACATTCGTCGAGCGCAATTTCGTGATTCGTTTGGGGCTGCTCCTGGTGCTCCAGCACGCCGACGGGAACCCAGCCCTCCTTGGTTCGCGCCCACGCGGCCAGGCCCTCCTGCTCTTGTGTCTGGGCCGGGGAGGCCGCCATTTCAGCGTCGGTCAGGCTCTTGTCTCGGAGGAGGGTTAGCAGCGCCCAGCGGAAGTCCGAGGCATCGAACACCCTGCCGTTCAGCTCGCTCTGGACCCTCTTGGGCATTGGGCATTCCCCGTGCGGCATGGAGGCCCTGCCGCTCATCGGAGGCACAGTAGCGAGCCCTCCGTGGGGCGTCGAGGAGTTGCCGACCGCCCGGGTCTAACCCCTGAGTGGTATGGACCAGGAGGCTCGGCGGTGCCTTCGAACGCGTCGCGCCCGAAGGCATGGACCAGCGGCCTCTGGAGAGTCTCTGCCCGCGGGCGGAGGCAGAGACGTGCGGGCCCGGAGCGATTCTTCGAGGCGGTCTTCGGCGACCAGGGAACTCGTCAAGAGTTGGAGTGCCCGCTTGACGAGGGGAGTAGGGAAGGCGGCATCATCCTAATCTTCTGCCCGGACTAAGACCCAAATGTCGATTCCCATCACGAGCACTCCTGCCTATACGTACCAGTACGAAGCGGACGTCTGGTTCTTTCTGCTTCACGCAGAAGAGCCTGCGTTGGCGCTGGTGAATGAGCCTCGAGGGGGCGAGGATGCGGAAGCCACGTTTCCGACTAAGTCCTGGAAGGTGGAAATCCAGAGCAAGAGCGAGCGAGGTGACCTGGATCTTCCCCTCCTGTTGGAGTGGTTGTGGAAATTTCCCGACCGAGAGGCTTCCAATTCGCTCCTCGAACGGTTGCTCTCCAATCCGCAGAGCAGCGCGCTTGTCGTCGCGGGCGGGCGGTGCACCGATTCCATCCGGAGGTTGGTCTCCGACGGCACGAATACGGTGGGCGAGCGTGATAGCGGACTCGAACGAAAGGAGGCGAATGAGTTTCTGGGGAAGGTCTTGGACGTCACTGGACTGCCGGCAGGAACCGAGCTGGAGAAGAAACGCCTCGCGCATCGTTCGGCCCTGCGCCTGAACATTAACGACGTCTTTCGTCTCACCCGGCGCATCCATATCTTTGAGGAAGTGACGCGCGAGCGCATCCAGGCCGAATGCCGGCGGTTGCTCGTCCTGTATCGCGTGCCGGCGAGCCAGGCCGACCACGTGTTCCGGCAGATGGTGGACTACGTCCGAGAGAAGGTCCCCGACCGCGATGACGTGGCCCCTGGACTTCGGAAGATTTTGTTTGAGAGCGCCAGGTCGCGCGTCTTCAACGATGACGCGGAGCACATCGAACGGCCGGAAGAGAGGGCGCTGCTCGACAGGCTGAGGGACAAGCGCGTTCTTCTGCTCACCGGTCCCGGCCGGTGCGGAAAGACATTCCTTGCCAAGTGGCTTGCCCAAGCTCAGCAGAATCAGGGGTTCGAAATCGGGCGGGGCGATCCGCAGGAGGCCACCCGTTTTCTTCTTTGGGCGGGTGAATATGACCGCCTGTTCATCATCGAAGGTGCATTCGAGAAGGCGGCCAAGTCGGGAACCGTCCATCAGACATGGGAAGCGGTGGAGCAGGTGATCCGCGAGCTGCCGGAGCACTGCCTGCTTATTGTCACTGCGTCGAAGGAGTCGCTGCGCGACTTGCTGGACGCAGACGGTATTCCGACTCCGTTGGAGGGGTTCCCCTGGGTAGATCTCACGGTTCGGGATCCCACGCTCGCGGTTCGGATCTGGCAGAAGCACGCGGAGCTCGCCGGGCTTTCAGAGGTGGAGCGCGAGCGGTACTCCGAACACTTGCGCTCGCTCGCTCCTGACTTCCTCGTGCAGCCGGGGCAACTATGGCACCTTGCCCGCAACTTTCCCAAAGGCGAGACACGCCTGGAGGACTTGGACAGTATAGCGCGTGTCAATGCTATCACGCTGGCGGCCGAGGTTCGTCCCATGCCGGAGATGGCCCGGCTCGTGCGTGCGCTCGGCATCAGCACGACCGCGATGCGACCAATCCATCTGGATGACCTAGCCTTTCTCATGACGGATCGAGAAGACCGGCCGGGGCTCGACAAGTCGAATGTCGGCGGGCTCGTGTCGGGCGAGAGCGAGCCCCCCTTTCCATCCTACTCGCCTCCGCCGCGGTTGCCCGATCCGTATTCGGCTCTTCTCGACGAATTGGAGCGCAGAGGTTGGATCCGCCGCGACGGAGATCTGCTCCTCTTCGCGCATCCGGACTACGAGGAGGCGGCCCGTATTCTGTTGGCGCCGTTGCCCCATGGGCAACGGCGTGACCTATGGTCGATGCTGGAGCGGGCCACGGCGGGGCTCGGGGTGAACGCCGCACCCACGGCGACGAGGGGGCTTGCGCGTCTATTCGAGAAATACACGTCGGAGGACGACCGGCAGCAGCTTCTTCGGATCGGGCTCGGCGCGTTGCACTCAATCTTTCCTGCAGTCTCGGACGAAGCCCTCCTGTTCTTGCTGTTTCAGCATTCGCAGTTGGACAAATCTGACCAGAAGAAGGTCTGGAGATGGCTTGCCGACGGCGGACGAAGTGGCGCCTTGGTGTCTTTTCATAGAGGTCAGGCGTGGGCTCCGCCGCAAAAGTCCTGGGACGAGCTGTTCCGCGACCAAATGCACGAGGGCGATGCTCTCTCTCCCGCCGAGCTTGATACACCCGAGAAGGTGTGGAGGGCGCTCCAGGGTTCCACCACCCTTGCTGTGGTAGAGCACGGCCTGCGCTTCCCGGAGGTCTTCATCCGGGCGAAAGCCGCGAAGCGGTACATGTCGCTCGCCTCGCAGGAATCGGAGAGAGCGTGGAGCGCGATACTGGATGACCACCCGCTCGTACTCGCCGCCGCATTCAAGGGAGCGATTCGCAGCTGGCCGTCCTATTCTCCGGAGTTGCGGCAATTCTTCCTGGAGGGGCTTACGCGGGCGGCATCCGTCCCGACCGGCGCTGCGGCGCTCTCCGGGAAGATGTGGCGTTTCGAGTCCGAATGCGAAGTGGGACCCCCCGAAGATCAGGGCGAGCGGTGGCGGCTATGGGGCGCGCTGCTACCAACGTTTCTGGACGCCGCGCCGCCGCTTCGCTGGACGCTCGGCGAGGACACCATCTACGGGTTGTTCCACAACGCCCGGAAGTATCTGTCCCAGGATAGCCAGCGCAACATGTGCTGGGCTTGGCTCCGTTGGGTGAAGAGGGGGTTGCGGGAAACGCTCCCCGCCGGGGACACACTCGCGGTCGCTGACTTCCTACTCAAGATCGTTCCAACGGACTCGACTGAGCGTGGGGCGTTGCTCCCTGAGTTGTTGCAGCACGAGGACACTGGGTTCACGCTGATTAACGTCAGGGCATTCATCGAACGCTGGGACAAACTGTTGCCTGTCGAGCGTGATGCCGTGCTTGCTCTAGTAAACGGGACGCGAGGGGATCGGCAGTGGATCCGCGCGGTTGCCCTGACGAGTCGGTCCGTGCCTCCCTCTCTTGTGGAGGCGATTTGCGGGCGGGCGGATGGGCTCGGCTTGTCACCGGTGGAACTGGAGAAGATCGTTTCGCCGGAACTCTTCATGCGTTGTCTCAAGGTCTCTTTCGGGAACCCGCAACCTCTGTGGTGGCTGGGACTGCAGGGCGGTACCCACCCGGTCTGGCGCTCCGCGGCTGGTCACGTCCGCTCCCGGCCAACGCACGCGGCGTTCAAGCGCGCTTGGCGCGCCGCGTACTCCGTGGGAGACGAGGCGCCAGAGGCGCTCCTGTATCAGTGGCAGTCTCTGTGCGCGGGGGCGAAACCAGAGGATTTGGAGCCGCTCTTTGAGGTGCTCATGATCCTGACGGCCTCCATCAACATGGAGTTCCATGAGTATTGGTCGGCGTTGTGGCACCGAGGGTTCTCGGATGAGCAGCGGGCCATCTGGAGCGGGCGACTCGCCGAACACTTGGAGGAGCTGTGTACATTCTGGAGCCCACCAGAACTCTTCAAAGACAAATCTCTTTTCAACATGGTGCTGTCTCGGGTCCAGCCCGACAGTGCCTTTCTCGTTGCGATGGTCGAACTTCGGAAATCCGTAGAAGGCTTCATCAAGCTCGTCGCGGATTTCTATTCGTCGCCTGAAAGAACGCCTCGCCTGATTTGGACTCACGACCTCGTGTTGGAGCGACTGAATCCGATTGGCTCCGAGAAGGACCTCCAGAAGCAGGTCAGCGCAGCGCGCGACGCCGCATTCAATCGACGGACGAAGTTGTTTCGCGAGGAGAGCGACATTGACGGGGAGGACTGGACTTACATCCACCGAGTAGCGGGGCTGGCCTCGGACAAGCCGAAAGGTTCATCGGAATAGGGCCAGGACGCATAGCGTGCGTCCCGGGTGGAGGGGCCGCTGGAGCCGAAGCCCGTTGCAACCTCCATTTCCGGTGCCCCCTTTGCAGAGAGCCGGAAAACAG
Source organism: Corallococcus sp. 4LFB (assembly GCF_046520365.1). Taxonomy (NCBI): domain Bacteria; kingdom Pseudomonadati; phylum Myxococcota; class Myxococcia; order Myxococcales; family Myxococcaceae; genus Corallococcus; species Corallococcus sp. 4LFB. The sequence goes on along the minus strand of NZ_JBKGHJ010000052.1, from coordinate 17,149 downwards.
GCGAGCGACGACTCTAGAAAGCAGAGAGAGACGCCTTCCCAGAAACCTGAGAGCGGAAAGAGCGGGTCTCCAGGGGAATGTTGTTAACCGCCTTCCCCGCTGGTTAACGGCACCTGTTAACCGCTCTCGGTCTCTCTCTCCCCAGAACGGGTGAAAGAGCGGGCCAGAGTGCCCGTTGGCGGTGGAAGAGAGGGGTATCGCGGTCTGCGGGGTGGAGAGCCGAGAGAGGCCCTCTTCAGCACCGCGAGCCAGAATCCCTTGGGATTCAGCGGCTTAAGCACAAAGGCCCCGCGATATGCATCGCGAGGCCTCTGTTAAACAAAAAGGCCCTGCCAGTTGGCAGGGCCTTTCGAGTAGCTCCCCGAATGAAGCCCTGCGCGAACTCGTTCTCTGCGATTCTCTGAGAGGACTCAAACTCTCTGAGGGCCGAAAAGCCGAGTGATATCCAGCGGTTTCAAAGAAGGGGCCGGGGGCCCCCTTCAATCGGGGACCGATTGAATGTCCGCAAACTACATGGTGGGGGCCCTCCCGTCCATGGTTCTGCTCCGCTCGGCGCCCGCTTCCCAGAGAGTGCGTGGCGGCGGCGGCGGTCGCGGCAGGCTTGCGGGTGAAGTATTGGGTAGGTGACGGTCGCATGGCCTCGACCGCGCGCGGGACCAGGGACGAGCGAGGCAATGTCCTGGGGCTCCTGTGGCCAATCATGGCCCACCCGGCCGGCGTCCACGGCCTGCGAGGGCAGGCCTCCGCAGGCGGTGTCGAGCCAGGCCGTGCGCAGCAGCAGCCTTGGTACGCCCCGCTGGCGCTCCCCGTGCTTCCCCCCTTCGCCGTTAAGGCATTCGGTGGCCTCGGCCCCACACGCCTCGCTCACTCGCCTTGACGCACCCCATGCCCCAGCGACCGAATTTTGGGTAGGCACAGGGGCCCGCGTAGAGGAGTTGTCCGCTCTCCAGGAACATGCGCCCCAGCCATCCATCCGCGGACGTACCGGTGACGCTCGCGGAGAAGACGGGCTGCTTGTCCGTTCTGGAAGGCATGCCCTGTCCCCTGGACCGCATGGCGCTCACGCCCGCAGCATGCGCAGCCCGCTGCCGATGACGACGAACTCGCTGACCTCGTGAGCGAGGACTGCGATGGGAAGGGTGAAGGTCCCTGCGAGGGCCCCCACCACCAGCACGCTGATGACGAGCGCGGAGAGGACCAGGTTCTGGCGTACCACGGCACGGTTGCGCCGGGCGAGCTTCAAGGCGTACGCGAGCCGCTCCAGGTTGTCGGCCATGAGGGCCACGTCCGCCGTCTCCAGGGCGACGTCCGTACCCGCTGCACCCATGGCCACGCCGACGGTAGCCTCGGCGAGCGCCGGTGCGTCGTTGACGCCGTCACCCACCATTGCCACGTGTCCGTGCGTGCGCGTGAGCTCACGCACCCTGGCCGCCTTGTCCTCAGGCTTCAGTCCCGCGTGCACTTCGTCGATGCCCACCTCGCGTGCCAGGGCCTGGGCGGTGCGCTCGTTGTCTCCGGTGAGCATCACCACCTTCTTCACGCCCGCTGCGTGGAGGGCTGCAATGGCGGCGCGGGCATTGGGGCGGAGGCTGTCGCGGATGGCCAGCAGCCCCCACGGAGTCCTCTCATCGCCCACGAGCACCACCGTCTTGCCCTCGGCCTGGAGGCGCGTCACCTCCTCCCGGAGCGCGTCGAGACGAAGACCCAGCTTCTCCTCGAAGAGCGCGGGGCTACCGATGTACAAGGGGACGCCCTGGTAGCTCCCGGTGGCTCCGGCGCCGGTGAGCGACCGGAAGCCCTGCACTTCTCCCACGGGCACGCGTTCCTGTTCCGCACGCCGGACGATGGCCAGGGCCAATGGGTGCTGGCTGTGGCGCTCCACTCCCGCTGCCGCTGACAGCAGCCGCGCCTCCGAGTTACCCGCCTCCGTGGCCCAGGTGGGAAACAGGCGGACGTCGGTGACGTCGGGCTGTCCGCGCGTGAGCGTTCCGGTCTTGTCCAGGGCGACCACGTCCACGGTGGCGAGCAACTCGACGAAGGTGCCTCCCTTGATGAGCACGCCCTTCCTGGCAGCCGTGCCGAGAGTGGCCACGAGGGTGATGGGAATCGAAATGACGAGGGCACAGGGTGCTGCCGCCACGACGAAGACGGTGGCGCGCGCCAGCCACGTCGCCCACGCACCTCCAAGGAGGAGGGGTGGAACCACCGCGAAGAGGACACCGGCCAGCAGGACGAGGGGGCTGTAGCGCCGGCCGAAGCGCTCGATGAAGCGCTGGCTCTGGCCCTTCTTCTCCTGCGCCTCTTCCACCATGTGGATGATGCGGGAGATGGTGTTGTTGGCGTAGGTGGTCGTGGCCTTCACCTCCAGAGAGCCCTCGCCATTGATGCTGCCGGCGAAGACCGTGGCGCCCTCGCCCTTGTCCACCGGAATGCTCTCGCCCGTGACGGGGGCCTGGTTGACGCTGGAGGCGCCCGCCAGCACCACGCCGTCCGTCGCCACCGCCTCGCCTGGGCGCACGAGGAAGGTGTCGCCCACCCGCAGCTCTTCCACGGGCACTTCCACGTCCCTGCCGTCCCGGCGCACCAGGGCCACCTTGGGGGCGAGGTCCATGAGCGCTTCGATGGCACTGCGCGTCTTCTCCTCGGTGTAGCCCTCCATGGCCTCGGAGATGGAGTAGAGGAAGGCCAGCATGGCGCCCTCCATGGGCTCCCCCAGGAGGGTGGCGACCACGGCGGCCACCAGCATGAGCAGCTCGATGCCCACCTCGCGCTCGTTGAGGAGTTCCTCCAGCGCTTCCCGGCCGAAGTACCAGGCACCCGACGCGAGGGAGGCGAGGAAGATGCCCCAGGCCACGGCCGGTGGCGCCCCGGCGCGTGCTCCCAACCAGCCGGCCAGCAGCAACACGCCCGAGGCCAGCGAGGTGAGCACCTTGGGATTCTTCCAGGGGCTCACCGTACCCGTCCTTCCGCGCTGGCGCCTGGCCGGGAATCCCAGGCCCTCCAGCCGCTCCTGGACGGCGTCCGCGGAAGTCCTTCCCTCGTCCAGGGTGAGGACCACCTTGGCGGCCTTGGCGTAGACGGTGACGTCCACCACGCCGGGCGTGCCGGTGAGGCCCCGCTTCAGCTTCGCCGCGTCGTTCTCGCAATCGAGGTTCTCGACGTACAGCTCCAGTTGCTTGCCGCTCATCTGGGCACCTCCTGCTCGCTTCCGATGGCCTGGGCGAGCTGCGCCTGTGCGCTGTTCAAATCCGCCAGCGCTTCCACGTAGCCACGACGGGTCTCCAGCGTGTCCCTCCGAATGAGGAGCAGTTGGAGGATGTCCACCTTGCCAGCGGTATAGGCGGCCTGGAGAAGCTCCAGGTTCTCCTGCGCCGCCGGGAGGACTCCGCCCGCGAAGTCCCCGACTGCCGCCTGGGCCGCAGCAAGGCGCGCTGCCGCCAGCCGCGCCTCCCTTTCAACGCGGCGCCCGGCTGCTTCCAGGGCAGCCTCTGCCTGGGTGACCCGGGCGGCACTCACCCCCCGGGCGGCCTGGTTGCGGTTGAAGAGTGGCAGCTCGACACCCAGCGTCGCTTGGAGGATGTGCGCGTCCTCCTCGCGGCTGTAGCTTGCCCCCAGGCGCGGGGCCGGGAGGGCCTCGCGTGACGCAAGGCGTGCTTCCGCCCGGGACGCTTCCGCCTCCTGCCGGGCCATGCGCACCCCCGGGTGCTGCTGGAGGGCCGTGCGCACCAGCGCCTCGACGTCCACGCCCTTGTCTGGCGCTGAGGTTGCCAGCTCACCCCGAAGGTCGAGCGTGGTCTCCGCGTCCAGGGCCAGGAGTCGCTGAAGCTCACCGAGGGCTACGGCACGGTTCTGGATGGTGCGGCGGACTTCACGCCGGGCCCGACCGACTTCCACCTGTGCGGCGTTCAGCTCAATGCGCGAGGCATCACCCGCTTCGAGGCGACGCCGTGCCGTCTCCAGTGTCTGCTCGGCCAGCCGCACCGCGTCCTCCGCCAGGGTCACCAGTTGGGCGGCGGCCAGTGCCTGCCCGAACGCCTCGCGTACCTCGGCTGCCACCTCCGCCCGCCGTGTCCCGAGGCGCGCTTCCGCGGCACCCAGGGCGCCACTGGCGGCCTCCACCCGCGCTCCCCGTTGACCGCTGACCTCGATGCGCTGGGACAGCTGCACCGTGTAGTCAATGCTGCTGTTCCCGTCGCGTCGCCGGGGACCGGCGGCCACGTCTACCTCCGGATTGCTCTGAAGGAGGAGGGACGCACCGGACAGGCGTGCCCGGGCGGCCTGCACCTCCGCCTCTTCCGAACGCACGTCCGGATTGCGCTGGAGGGCCAGTTGCACGGCCTCCTCCATGGACAGGGAGCGCTGCTCGGCCGCGGCAGGGACTGCAACCAGGAGCCCCAAGCTCAGCCACACGAGCAGGGTCCGCGGCGGTGCTGCCCCGTGTGAAGCGCCAGGGTCACGCGCACTCATTGTTGTGCCTCCACCACGCGCAGCCCCCGGTCGCTGGGAATACCGGCAGCATCCTCGTTGGCCGCCTCGGTCCCCACCTTGTCCCGGCCCGTGGCCCGGGCGAACACCACGTACAGGACGGGCAGCACCAACAGCGTCAGCGCCGTGGAGGACAACACTCCGCCGATGACGACGGTGGCCAGGGGCCGCTGCACCTCGGCGCCCACCCCAGTGTTGAGGGCCATGGGAACGAAGCCCAGGGAGGCCACCGCGGCCGTCATGAGCACGGGCCGCAGCCGGGACAAGGCGGCTTCCCGCACAGCGGCCGTCAGCTCCATGCCGCTCGCCAGCAGCTGCCGCACCCGCGACACCAGCACCATGTCGCCCAGCATGGAGATGCCGGTGAGGGCGATGAAGCCCACGGCCGCCGAAATGGAGAAGGGCATGCCGCGCAGCAACAGCGCGAGGACTCCGCCCACCAGGGCGAAGGGTACGCCCGTCACCAGTGGCCGGATGCTCTCCAGGAGGTTGCGGTAGGTGAGGAAGAGCAGGAAGAGGACGAGCGACAACGCCAGCGGCACCACGAGGAAGAGCCGCAGGCGGGCACGCTCCAGATTCTCGAACTGGCCGCCAAAGCGCACGTAGTAGCCCGTCGGCAGCTCCACGCTCTTCTCGATGGCGGTGCGCGCCTCGTTGACGAAGCTCCCCAGGTCCCTGCCCCGCACGTTGACCTGCACCACCACGCGGCGCTTGCCCCACTCGCGCTGGATGGTGGTGGGGCCTGACACGGTCTTGAGCGTGGCCAGCCGTCCCAGCGGCACGCGCTCACCTGACGGTGCCGCGACCAGGACGGAGGCCACCTTCGCCGCGTCCTGGTACTCCTCGTCCAGGCGCACGGCGAGGTCGAAGCGCCGCTCACCCTCTCTCACCTCGCCCACCTTTCGCGCGCCCATGGCCTCCACCACGTCCAGCACCTCGTGCGCGGGGATGCCGTAGCGCGAGATGGCGGCCCGGTCCACGGTGACCTCCAGGACGGGCTGGCCCGTCACCTGTTCAAGGGTGACGTCCGCGGCGCCGGGCAGGCCCCGCACCAGCTTCTCTATCTCCTGGGCCTTGGCCTTGAGGACGTCGAGGTCGTCGCCGAAGAGCTTGACGCCCACGTCGCTGCGCACGCCGGCAATCATCTCGTTGACCCGCATCTCGATGGGCTGGAGGAAGCTCATCCGCATGCCGGGCATGCCCTCCAGCTCCTTCTGCATGGCGTGGACGAGTTCCTCTTGCGTTTCTGCGCGCTTCCACTCGTCGCGGGGTTTCAGGGTGACGAACAAGTCAGAGAGCTCCAGGCCCATGGGGTCGGTGGCCACCTCGGGTGTGCCCGTGCGTGTCCACACCCGCGCCACCTCATCCGGAAACTTCTCCAGCAGCACCTTCTCCAACTGGCCGCCGTAACGCACCGACTCCGAGAGGGACACCTCCGCCAGCCGCACCGTGTTGATGACGATGGTTCCCTCCGACAGCTTCGGAACGAACTCACTGCCCAGCTGCGTGGCCGCGAGCGCCGTCACGAGGACCAGGCCCAGGGCGCCGCCCAGCACGGCCTTCGGGTGCTTGAGGGACCTGTCCAGGGCTGGCTGGTACAGGCGCTTGAGGAAGGTGACGAGGCGCGGCTCACGGTGCCCGTGTGCACCCTTCCGAAGGGCGAAGCTGGCCAGCACGGGCATCACCGTCATGGACACCACCACGCTGCCGATGAGCGCGAAGATGACGGTGAGGGCCATGGGCCTGAAGAGCTTTCCCTCCACTCCCTCCAGGGCGAGGATGGGGAGGTACACAATCATGATGATGAGTTCGCCGAACAGGGTGGGCTTGCGCACCTCGACGGCGGCATCCCGCACCACCTCCAGGACGCTGCGCCCCGACTTGTCCTCGCCCAGGTGTTTCTCCGCGTTCTCCACGAGGATGACGGAGGAGTCCACGATGAGGCCAAAGTCGATGGCTCCCAGGGACATCAGCGTGCCGGCAATGCCGAAGCGCAGCATGGCGCTGGACGCGAACATCATGGACAGCGGAATGGCACTGGCCACGATGAGACCCGCGCGTGCGTTGCCCAGGAAGAGGAAGAGGATGGCGATGACGAGCAGCGCCCCTTCGAGGAGGCTCTTCTCCACCGTGTGCAGGACGTGGTCTACCAGCTCGGTGCGCTCGTAGACGGGCGTCACCTCCACGTCCTGGGGAAGGCCCTTCTTCACCTCCTCCAGGCGTGTGGCCAGGGCCTTCGTCACGGAGTCCGAGTTCTCCCCGATGAGCATGAAGCCCAGGCCCAGCAGGGCCTCGCCCTCACCGTCCGCGGTGACCGCGGCACGGCGGATTTCATGCCCTACCTCCACGCGGGCCACGTCGCGCACGCGCACGGGCACCCCGTTGTGGGCAGCGAGGACGACATCCTCCACGGCCTTGCCGTCAGTGAGGACGCCCACGCCCAGCACGAGGCTCGCCGCGCCCCCGCGCTCCAGCATGCCGCCACCCACGTTCGCGTTGTTGGCCTCCAGCGCCTGGTACACATCGCCCAGGGAGAGGTTGAACTTCTGGAGGCGCCGGGGGTCCACCACGACGTGCCACTGCTTCTCGTTGCCGCCCCAGGCGTTCACCTCCGCCACACCCGGCACGCTGCGCAGCTGCGGAGCGATGATCCAGTCGTGCAGCGTGCGCAGTTCCTCCAGGCTCTGCGTCTTGCTCTTGACGAGGTAGTGGAAGACCTCGCCCAGGCCCGTGGCCACCGGACCCAGGGAGGGCTTCTCGATGCCCTCGGGCAGCTCCACGCGGGACATGCGCTCGCCCACCACCTGCCGGGCGAACCAGATGTCCGTCTCATCGGCGAAGCGCAGGGTGATTTGCGACAGCCCGAACTTGGAGATGGAGCGCATCTCCTCCAGCTTCGGCAGGCCGGCCAGCGCCTGCTCCAGGGGCACCGTCAGCTGCCGCTCCACCTCGGTGGGAGAGAGGGCCGGAGCGACGGTGTTCACCGTCACCTGGGTGGGGGTGGTGTCCGGGTAGGCGTCCAACGGCAGCGCTCGGAATGCGAGGGTGCCGGTGACGATGAGGGCCAGGGCGCCCAGGAGCACCATCCAGCGATGGTGCAACGACCAATCAACGATTTGCGTCAGCATGGGATGGGTCCTCTCAGTCGTCCACGCAACCAGCGCCAATGGAGTCCTTGAGGATCTCCGTCTTCAGGAGGAAGGCGCCCGTGGTGACGACCTCGGCCCCGGCGGAAAGCCCCTGAAGCACGGGCACCTGATTGCCTTGCGTGGCACCGACTTCGACAGGCACCGGCTGGTAGACGCCTTCTCCCGAGCGGACGAAGACCAGGTGACGCCCCTGGGCCTCCTGGATGGCCTCACGCGGCAGGAGGAGGGCCTCCTTCTCACCTGACACCTGGATGCTGGCGCGCAGGAAGAGGCCGGCCTTGAGGGAGGCATCGGGGTTGGGCAGGTCCACCCGGACGCGGACGGTACGGCTGGCGGGGTCCACCGTCGCGGCCACCCGGCTCACCGTGGCCTCGCGCAGGTGACCGCCCTGCCCCTCGAAGCGCAGGGCGACCTTCTGGCCGGGCTTCACCAGGGTGGCGGATTCCTCGGGCACCTCCAGCAATGCCCACATGGTGGTGAGGTCGGCCACCGCGATGAGCGTCTGTCCGGCGGAGGCCGTTCGTCCAGCCACCGCGTCCCGCAGGACGACGGTGCCGGCAAAGGGCGCGCCCAGCACGTAGCGCCCACCGGTGCTGCCCGCACTCGCGCCCGCGGCACTCAGGCCCGCAAGAGCCGCCTGGTACTCTGCCTCGGCGGCGGCGAGCGCCGACTTCGCCTCCTGCACCTCCTTGAGGGGACTGATTCCCCGCTGAGCCAAGGCTTCCTCTCGCGCCAGGGCGGCGCGCGCCGTCTCCAGCCGGGCCTTGGAGGCCGAAAGCTGCGCCTGGGTCTCACCGACGCCTGCGGACGTGAGCACCGCGAGCGGCTGACCCGCCTTCACCACGTCCCCCACGTCCACCTTCACCTCGGCTATCAACGCCTCGGCACGGGCGGAGAGCTGAGCCAGGCGGTTCTGGTTGAAGTCGAGCTGGCCCACCACCTCCAGCGTCTGGGCGAAGGACTGTGCTTCGGCACGTTGGGTCTGGATGCCCGCCTTGCGCTCAATGTCCACGGACGCCAGCCGCACCAGGGTGCCCGGCTCGGGAAATTCCGGCGGCTGCTGCCCGGCCGCCTTCACCAGCTCCGGGTGGCAGTAGGGGCAGACGGACTCTGGATAGCCGTGCTCGCGGCAGTAGTCACCCGCCTCGATGAACTTCGCGATGAGCTGCGGCTTGCACTTGGTGCACTTGGCCTCGGGGACGCCGTGCTCTCCACACCACGCCTCCTGTGGAACAGGTGCATGAGCCTCTCCGGCCTTGGGGCCTTGCGTGGAAGCGAAAGTGAGATTGGGGTTGCACTTGAAGCAGTGGGACTCTGGGAGGTTGTGCGAGCTGCACCAGTCACCTTTCTCCTTGAAGACCTCTGAAAGCTCCGGGCTGCACTGCGTGCACAGCTCCGCCGGCACCCCGTGCTGGCACAGCTTGGGGCCCGCTGCAGCAGGGGAAGAAGGGGCGGGCTTCGCCTCTCGGGTGGCAACTGCCGTGGTGGCCTCCGTCTTCGGCGTGCGCGCCTCGGCCTTGGCGTCTGGGGCCGGTGCCTCTCCCTTTGTGCAGCCAGTTGCATGCGGAAGGAAGAAGAGGACAGCGCACAACAGATGCATGCGCGGGGGCTTCACTTGACGCCCTCCTTCGCAAGCTTCGAGTTGCACACGGCGCACTGAGACTCAGGACGCTGGTGCTCCTCACACCAGTCGCCCTTTGCCTTGAAGACGGCCTCAAGCTTCGGGTTGCAGCGCGTGCACAGGGGCTTCTTCACTCCGTGCTCGCACTTGACTGGGGCAGCAGGCTTCGTCTGGGCGGGGGCTTCTTCGGCGAAAACTGGGAAGGCTGTGGAGGCAAGCGCGAAGAGGGCGGCAAACGCCAGCGAGCGGGGCATGGACATGGGGCGACGACTCCGGCCATGGGCCACACCGCGGGGACAGCCCCGCGAGCGGGCCCACAGCTTGGACGTGAAGCGTGGTTGGACGGTGCGCGATGTGGCAGTCCGTGTCAGCGCGGACGGCGCTCGCGTGGCGAAGAGAAGGCGGGGAGGTCTGAGTCAAACCGCCGTAAGGTGCCAGCCTTGGGGCGCACCTCTCCCGTGGGCGTCGGGTGCTACGCCCTGGGAGGCTGGAAGAGTCCTTCAGCTACAGGGGGGGCAGGCGCGTGCGGCACTAGCACCAGCATTTCGCACACCGGGCGCGCCTCCACGAGGAGAGGCTGCGCAGCAGGCGCGACAACGGGGGGGCATTTGGCACACGGGCCAACAGCGCAACCCGGCGGGCACTGCTTGCCCCCGAGAGACCCAGCGCATTCTTCACTGCACTCTGGCTCTTCAAAGCCAAGCGCGGCCAGCGCATAGCGAGGGGCACCGGAGTAGACGAGAGCGAGAAACACCACCAAGAGGGCTCGGCTCAGGGAGAGGACGCGTTGGAGGCGAAGGGTACCCTTCATGCTGCCTCCCTGCCCTCAAGCTGCCTGACGGCGTCGTGGATGAGCCCCTTCGCCCAGGTGCTGGCAAGGGAGTAATACACGAGCTTGCCAGCGGCCCGGTACTTCACCAGCCCCATGTGTCGCAGTTGCTGAAGCTGCCGCGAGGTGGTGGCCATGGAGCGCCCAACCAAGTGGGCCAAGTCGCAGACGCAGAGCTCTGAGAGTGAGAGCGCATGGAGTAGCCGCAGACGGGTCGGGTCTGCAAAGGCGCCGAGTAGTTCCGCCGCCTGCTGGGCCGCGTCGGCGCTCAGCATTCGAGGTTGGACAGCCGCCACCTTCGCCTCGTCGACGTAGTCCACCTGACAGGCGTCGGCGGAGAGCGGAGTCGTCTCCTGGGGGGCTTGTGGTTGCCTCATCTTCACGTTTGCGTATATAAGCAAGTGACGCGCTCGGGTCAACCCTCCAACGCGCCTTGTGTCGCCTGCCCTCACCTCCGGAGGGCGGGGAGCATCGTGACGAGCAGCCTGCTCCATGCGGAGAGAATCGCCGCGGCCCTGAGCCCTGCGATGCCCGCGGCCGTCCGCTGCCCCCACGAGCCGCCGAGCACATATGCATTGATGCCGAAGCCGCGAAGGGGGGCGGGCTCGCGTCCGTCCAGCCCCCGAAGACGAGAAGGCATGCTGTCCACGGCGAGGCCGTTTCGGGCCACCGGCTCATCATGAACGCAGCTCCCCACTGCATGAAGCCGAGCATGAGCCAGTCGAGGTGCGTAGCGCGCAGTGACTTCATGTTCACCCTCGCGGCCACTCGCTTGCCCCAGGGCTGAAGCGGCACGAGTATGAACGTGCCCAGCAAGGGCGAAACGAAGACTTGGAGTCCTCCGTTGAAGGCCAGCAGAGCGACCGGGTCCACGCTCAGGCTTCCTTGCTACCTTGAAAGGGCTTGAGGAGCTGCGCCCAGTAGCCCACCGGGAAACCCGGCTCTTTGGCGATGCCGAGTTCATCCGAAGAGAACCGCTTCTCGGGCGTGTAAGACCACGTGCCCAGCAGGTAGTCCCAGAAGTTGGTGAATAGACCGAAGTTGACGTCACCGACGCCCGCCCACTTGAGGTGGTGGAATCGGTGCCCCGCATTGAGGGCAAGCAGGTACTTCAGCGGTCCCACCGAGTAGTCCGCGTTCGAGTGCTGCATGAGGAGTTGCACGCACGAGAGTGCGGCGAGCGCCGAGGCGATGCTTGAGGGAAGCCCGATGAGAAGTAGTGGCGCCACCCCCACTGTCATCTCCAACGCCTGGTGAAGAGGGTGCTTCATCAGCCCATTGAAGCCGTAGAAGCGCTTGACGGAGTGATGCACGGAGTGGAGTCGCCAGAGAGCGGGCATGCGGTGGCTCAGCCAGTGCGTCAGGGTGACGCCGAAGTCGAACACCAGCACGGCGAGGAGTACCTGGAAAACGAACGGCCATTCATGTGGCCATTCGTCACGCACGGTTACCAAGCCTGAAAGAAGCGGCAGCGCCAGAATGGACAGGATATTGGAGGCTTCATTGACGATGAAGTGAGCTAGGTCTCGCCCGACATCCCCGTGGGGGCGATTCCAGGCTGGCTCGTAGGGGATGGCGCGCTCGGCAAGGAAAGACACTCCGATGGCTGCCATGAGGAGCCCGCCAAGCCACAGTTTCGAGGCGCCGCCGTGGACAAGGGCTAGGGCTGCGCCGTTGACACCGAGGAGCATGAAGAGCGGGTACCCCATGCGCAGTGCCTGGCGCGCGAGGCGCGTTGGAGGGGCTTCAAGAGAAGTTGTCAGCATGGGAGGAGGGTGGCATCGCCGCACCTCGGCTGACTTGGAAGAACTGGCTACTTTGTTGGTGCGAACGGCTGCTCGCTGACCCACTCGATGCCCCGCGCCACCTCCGAGGGGGCAAGACCGAACATTCGCCGGAACGCATTGCTGAGGTGCGAGCTGTCCGTGAAGCCCGCGACGTGAGCGGCTTGGGTGAGAGTCGCGCCGCCCTGAAAGGCTTCTGTCGCCCGACGGAGGCGAAGCCAAAGGATGTAGGGACGCAGCGGGATGCCAATGCTGGTAGAGAAAAGATGACCGAAGCGCCCAGCGGACAGCCCTACCTCCTGTGCGAGCGCGCGCTGGCTCACATCTCCCGCTTCGATGCGCCCCGGGAGGAGCGTAACAAGGCGCTTTATCGCAGGATGCACCGCGCCGGGGGAGATTGCCTCACCTACCAATCGCATCAGCGACTCTTCCACAAGTCGCACCCAGTCATCCGCACGCACCAGCTCGGCTGGATGCGGCACACGAAGTAGAGGCGTCCCCGCATGAATCCACTCTGCTGAAGCCGTGCCCACTTCGAGCTGTCGTAACCTGCGGCCAACTAGGCCGTCCGGGTCCACGAATACGAGCAACGCACGCGCTGCCCCGTGTTCAATGCGATGAGCGGTGTCCGGAGGAATGACGGCCACCGTCCCCTCCGCGCGGCGTCCGCGCGCATCTACGAGCGCAAGCAGTCCCTCAGCGGCGCGAACGAGCTGGAACGCGTGGTGCGAATGCTCTTGAGTTGGGCCAACGGCCCCCAGGTACGCGAGCCAGCGCGGGCCTACCATCGCGCGCCCTAGCCATCTTTGTTCACGAGGCACTCCCGCCTTTTACCAGGATTGGAGTCCCAGGACAGGAGGTGCGCGTTTGAGGTTACCTGCAATGGGGGCCGGGGCTGACTTCAGCGCCCAGGAACATGGCCAAGGATAACTTCTCACCCCGTTTGGCGTCCGGGACAAGTTCGGACCGTATCCTTGGTTGTTCTGCCGCCTTTTTCGTCGGCATAACTACTCGCCGGCCCGTGTGTTCCCCGCTCGCTCGTCGTGACGCACGTATGGCACGGCGACCGAGATTGGTCACACTCAACCCGCTGGACGTGGGCACCTTCTTGGAGGAGCCGCCCTGGAGTAGCGCCCTCCAGGGGCCTCGTTTATTTGGGCAGGGCGGTCCCCCCCAACAGCAAATCCGGGCGTCGCGGTAACCAGCAGGTGGCAAGAGGCCTGCCATAATGGTCGAGGAGATTATACCTGTTGGGTTGAATTTGTGAGTGCGGGCGGGGATTTCTCGCTGAAGGAACTTGCCGCACGGGGCGAGCGTAGCTGTGCTGCGGCCCTCCATGTCCGACTTCCGCGAGGCCCTTGAATCGATTTCGGAAGCCGAATGCTCCGAGCATCCAGGCTTCTCTGCCGCCCTTGCCTGTACTCGTTGCGGCACCTTCACCTGTGCCTTCTGTGCCGCGTTGGGGGCGGGCCTGTGTTTCCGGTGCCTTCATGCGGCTCCGGAGCTGGCGACGTGCTGGGCCCGGCTCGCGGCATGCCTTGTCGATGGGGCGGCGCTCCTGCTTCCGTCCCTGTTCCTGGGCGTGCTTCGGTGCCTGGCCATTCCGGGCGAAGCGGCGATGAAGGCTCCAGCCGTCTACGCTCCGGCGCTCCTCGTGGTGCTCGTGCAGGCGAGCCTGATTCGAGGCACTGGCGCGAGCCTCGGCAAGCGGCTCTTGGGAATTCGAGTCGTCCGAGGAGACGGACTTCCGGCGGAGGTGTGGCGCATTGCCCTGCTGCGGAATGCGCTCCCGATGGCGCTGTGCGGTTACTGCGTCTGGTTCGGCCTCATGGATGCGCTCTTCATTGTCGGGGAGGAGCGGCGATGCCTTCACGACTGGGTGGCCGGCACGCGCGTTGTGAAGGCCCTCGGGCGCGGCACTCGTTCGCTGGGTGGTGCGTGATTGGCTGAAGCGTTGGTTTCGAAGTCCCTTCACCGAGAGGGGAGAATGAGAGGCGATGACATGGAGGGAGTGGTGAAGTCCGGGCGCCCCCGGTGGTTGGCTGGGCTCGTGTGCGCGGTGGTGGCGCTGGCGTTGGGGTGCGCCCGGCACACGTGGAAGCGGGACGACGTCATGACGTGGGAGGGTTGCTGCGAGGGCACTGACGCGTGCCTTTCTCTGCTGCAGGAACTCCACGGCCCCGACACCGGGGAGAAGTGGCCGGCACCGGAGCAGGCGTGTGCCGCCTGGAAGTTGGGGCGCGCGGGGGAGGACGTCGTCCCCCGGTTGATTTCGCTGCTTGAGCACCCGGAGCCCCGCGTCCGCGGCGGTGCGGTACAGGCACTGGCGAACATGGGGGAGAAGGCCAAGAGCGCCTTGCCCGCGCTGCTTGATGCGTATGAGCGGGAGCCCCGTGGGATGGCCCTGCACGCGCTCTCCTCCCTCGATGACGAGCGAGCAGCTCCAGCCATTCTGCGTCACCTCCTGGAGTCGCCCACGTCGACGCTGGAGCACCTCGGCCCGACGTTGGCCCCGGTGCTGGTGGGGGTACTGGAGAATCCTGAGTCGAGCTGGGAGGCGCTGGTGCTGGTGCGCCACGTGCTCGCCCGGCGCGGCTCCATGTACACGGAGACTTTCGTCCTGCGCCTGCGGACGCTCCTCGCGAGGGAGCTGGCGGAGCCCGCTCTCCGGCGCCCACCCGGGATGTCCTGCCCGGCGGCCCCCGCGCCAGGCTGCGAGGCGGTTTTTGACGGGTGCACCCGCGCGCGGCCTACGTGGCTTCGGTGTTGGCGGCCTACGGGCGCCAAGGGGAGAAGGCCGCGCCCGAGGTGCTGCAGGCGCTACAGAGGGGGGACGTGCGCCTCACACCCGTGGCGCTGCAGGCGCTGGTGGCCTTCGGGAGTCCTGCTGCGGTGCCGGGCGTCCTTGAGCAACTCGCCGCGCCTGAATGCCGTGCCCGGGCCCTCACGAGCCTCGCGTCCCTGGGGCCGTGGCGCGGCAGCCGCGACGGAGCCGCTGCTGCGGCTGCTGGCCACGGGGGACGAAGGGTGGGAGCGCGCGCGGGCAGCGGAGGCCCTTGGACGCGTCGGAGATTCAGCCGCTCTCGATGCGCTGCGCCAGGCGGTGGACGCGCCGCACAGCGAAGTCCAGGCCGCGGCGGTTGATGCGCTGGGCAGCTACTCCTTCCAGGCGCATGCGGAGGAGCTGAAGCCGCTGCTGCAGCAGGTGGTGGCGGTACACGCCTCGCCGGTGGCGCGGATCCACGCGAGGTTGGCCCTGGAATGGCGCTCTGACCAGGAGGTGCGGCCGGCGGACTCCATCGACTGCGCCCGCCTCATTCCAGGACGAAGCGGGGAGTGGACGGTGTGCGAGGAGGGGCACACCTCCGTCCAGTTGCACTGGGACAAGCCGAAGGCGCCCCCACATGGGAGTCCCTGTGCAGCCGTGCCTGGGGGGGATTCCGCGTCCGTCCTCGAACCCATGGGAGAGGCTTGTCTCGTCGGATGGGACGACGGGGAGTTTGGGGGCGCCCTGGGGGTGTATGAGGCCGGGCGGGTGACGGTGCTGGAGGAGCCTCAGGCCAACCCCCTGCAAGTCGTCAGGATGCACGGCACCCTCGTGGTGCTGGAGGGGCTGGCGCACCTGCTTGGCGGTGCAGGGCGTCTGGTGCGTGTCGACGCGTCCGAGGGGCAGTGGCGGGCCACGCCTTGGGTGACGCTCCCGGGGGCGCCGATGGCATACGCGCTGGACGAGGCGGGAGACCTCGTGGTGGGGACGACGGACCAGCGACTCGACGCAGTCGTATGTGGCCGGGCTGGCACCTTCGCACCTGCCCACGTGGTGCGCGTCACGAGGGACGGGCGCCTGGCCCCTGTCGAACCGGACGGACGGCCCTGACGCCACCACACGGGAAAGGGCGCCCCTCCCGAGGCAGGAGGGGGGAGGGGGCCTGGCGCGGGCGGGGGCGCTTCAGCCGCGCCGCGTCCGCGAGCGGAACTCGCTGGCCCAGCGCTGAGCGGTGGCCTTGGCGCGCTCGCCATCCGAGGGAAGGTGACTCGCTGGCGGCTTCCCGGCAGGCGTTGGCGCTCCAGGGCTGGAGGGGCCGTCCGTCCCCGTCGCCCCCTTCTTTCGCACCCACATGCGAGGGGCAGGGTTGACGGTGGGGGGTGGCGTAGCAGGCGCGGTGTCAGCCTTGGGCTTGCGCCCGCGCGGGAGGATGACGTCGGGGATGCTGCGGGGTGCGGCGTCCTCCACCCACGCGGAATGCAGGCGGCCTGTCGCCATCATGAGGCGCCGCTTCTGGTAGTGCGCTCCGCAGTAGCCCTGGCTGCGGTGGGGGCGCTGGCAGCCGATGACGGCACACGCCCTGGCCGTAGTCGCGGGAGGTGGGCGCGGGGGCAGGTGCTGCGCTGGAGCGGGTTGCGGAGGCCGCGCGTCGTGGCCTGGGCGCTGGCGCGACACTTCCTGTTGGGGCCCTGGGGCGAGACGCTTCGCCACCTCGGCCAGTCTCGCGACGAGGCTTGCGAGTGGGCGCGCCAGCTCCTCATCGAGGGCGGTGCGGAAGGCCGCCTCAATAAAGCTTGGGGACTTCGGAGCGGGTGGGCGGAGCGGCTGCCTCGTGGATGAGGATGAACCCTGAGCCGAAACGGGAGGACGTGGAATTTTGGGCATGTGTGGCTTTACTCGCCTTGCTGTGTATTCGGGGCGAATGCGCGTTGAGACGGCGGGTGATGATTACCATTCTTTGGGCATGTGTCGTAGTCGAGTATTGCTTGAGTGGAGGAAGGGAGCGCCCGCCTCTGGTGACAATACGCAGTGACCTCACGGAAATGGTTGTTGGCGTGAGTCGCCCGGCGAACTGGCACGTCGCGTGCTGTGGGGAATGCGGATGACGATGAGCGAGCGGGAGGCCCTCGCAGAAGAACTGCGGCGGGTGGAGGTGGCGTTGCAGCGAGCGTACGCGACGATGGACGGGAGTGCCGAATCGCGGACGCGGCTCGCCAGGGCGAAAGAGGAGTACCGACGAGCAGAGGTCGCGGCGTCGCACGTACTGGGAGCGGAGGATGCGTTGAGGCTGGTGGAGGCGAATGACTCGGCGTGCGCTCACCCCCCGGAGCAGGAAGCACTACGGGAGTGGGTTGTTCGCGGCGCGAGAGAGTTGCCCCTCAGTAGTGGCGAGCACCACGCATGAGGGGCGCGCCTCCTGGACGTGTGTGAAACATCAGGTGAAACAGGGCGCTTCGGCCGGCGGACGGGCCCGGGCCGCATGGGCATACCCTGAGAGGCATGCCATACCGGCCC
>NZ_JBKGHJ010000529.1:0-5324 GCF_046520365.1 Corallococcus sp. 4LFB | reverse complement strand
ATGCCCGCCGCCGCGCTGTGGTCCCGCATGCGGCGCCACTCGCGGCGCACGGCGCCCTCCGGGCGCGGGGGGACGGGGGGCAGCACCGGCGCTGGCTCCAGGCCTCGGACCTCGTACATGACGTGACTCCTCTCCTGGCCGTCGTGGCCTTGCCCGGAACGGTAGCCACGCCCCCAGACCCGGGCGCCGGGCCTGCCCCTCCCCCTCGCCCGCCTGCCTGCGACGACGGTGGGTAGTCATGCTGCCCACCCATCGAACTGTTGGCTGCCGGGCAGGGGGGCTTCCACCCACCCTGCCCCGCCGGGCAGACTGCGGTCCGCACTCAGGTCCTCACATTTCGAGAGGGCTGGCCGCCTCGCGCGGTGAGTGCCCCGCCCCACCAACAAAGAGAAGACGATTCATGGCTACCGGTACCGTGAAGTGGTTCAACGATGCGAAGGGCTTTGGCTTCATCACGCAGGACGGCGGTGGTGAGGACGTGTTCTGCCACCACAGCGCCATCAACATGGACGGCTTCCGCACCCTGGCCGAAGGCCAGAAGGTGGAGTTCGAGGTGACGCGCGGCCCCAAGGGCCTGCAGGCACAGAACGTCCGCGCAGCGGGTTGATCCCACCCCGCTCCGGGTCCAAACGGAGTCCGGAAGCCCGGTCCCGCTCGCGCGGACCGGGCTTCTTCATTTTTACAACCTGCCGAGAAGGAATAACACGCAATCCCTTTCAAACCTTCCACTCCCCAAGGAATCAAGGGGGGGCTGGTGAAAGTCCGAAAGACGTCTGTTAGGCTTTGCGCCTGCGAGGGAGGGCGCACCTATGTTCGAAGTCACCAATGATGTCAGCCGTCGGACCATCACTGCCCGCATGAGCGGTTTCATGCGGCCCAACGAAATGAAGGAGTACGTGGCCGTCTACAAGAAGGCCACGGACAGCTACGGCGGAGGGCGGCACCTGGTTCTGGCCGACATGCGGGGGCTGCGCCCGCTGGAGCCGGAATCCGCGAAGCTGTTCTCCGAGATCGTCGACCACGGCCGCAAGAACGGCTGCGCGATGTGTGCGCACGTGTCGGACTCCACCATCGCGCGCCTGCAGACGGCCCGCGTGGCGTCGGAAGCATCCCCCAACGACGACATCACGGTGGACTGTGTGTCGCTGGAGGAAGCGCAGAACCAGCTCGCCAAGGCGCGCGTGCGCCTGCTCAACGGCGAAGGCATGGCGGCCTCGCGCTAGAGCAGTCCCCCCGGGCAGGACGCCCGCGGACGCCCCGTCTCCGGCATGGCCCGGAGCCGGCGGCCCCAGCGGAAGACGCCCTCCCGGGATTTGTTTCATCCCCCTGTTTCAACGCATCCAGGCTTCAAGCCAAGGGCGCGGGTGACGGCACCGTCATCCGGGCCCTTTGTCTTTTGCCCGTGTCATGTGATTGGCCGGGCATGAAGAAGGGCGCGGGGGACTGGCTGCCCCCGCGCCCTCTTTCACATCAGTCCCTGTGTCCGCTTCAGGCCGCGCGGTCGTGCGCGGCGGGCGCGTCCACGGGCGGCGCCGTGAGCGGTCCTTCCGTGTGGGGCTTCTTCTTGCGGAAGGACAGCTTCTCCATGGCCGCGAACACCACCGGCACCACCAGCAGCGTGAGGAAGGTGGAGGTGATGACGCCGCCGATGACGGAGATGGCCATGGGGGCGCGGAACTCGGAGCCGGTGCCCGTGCCCAAGGCGGTGGGCACCATGCCAATGGCCATCGCCGCGCTCGTCATGAGGATGGGGCGCAGGCGGCGCGGGCCGGCCTTGAGCAGGGCCTCGTCCACGGAGTCGCCCTCGCGCAGGTGGTGGAGCGCGCCGTCGATGAGGAGGATGGCGTTCTTGGTGACGAGGCCCATCAGCAGGATGACGCCAATCATCGCGCCCATGCTGACGTGGTAGTTCGTGACGACGAGCCCCAGCAGCGCGCCCACGAGCGCCAGCGGCAGCGACACCATGATGGTGAAGGGGTGCTTGAAGGACTCGAACTGGCTGGCGAGCACCATGTAGATGAAGACGAAGGCCAGGCCGAACGCGATGCCGAACGCGTCGTTCTGCTCATCCAGGCTCTTCATCTGGCCGTCGTAGACGATGGCGTAGCCGGGCGGCAGGGGCTTCTGGGCGATGGCGGCCTTGAGCTTCGTGGCCACGTCACCCAGCGCGGCGCCCTTGGCCAGCTGGGACACGACGGCCACCTGGCGCTCGCGGTTCTCGTGCTCGATGACGCTGGGGCCGTCCTTGAGCGACACCTCCGCCACGTCCGTCACCTGGTGCAGGCCCCTGGGCGTGGCCACCATCAGCTGGCGCACGCGCTCCGGCGTGGCGCGGTCCTCTTCGCGCAGGCGCACGCGGATGTCCGTCTCATCCGTGCCCTCGCGCAGCTTGGCGGACACGTCACCGTCAATGGCCAGCCGCAGCTGCATGGCGAGCGCCCCGGCGGACAGGTCCATGTCCGCGGCGCGCGCGCGGTCGATTTGAATCTGGAGCTCCGGCTTGGCCGGGTTGGAGTCCACGCGCACGTCGGAGGTGCCCAGGGTGCGCAGGATGCCGGCGACGCGCTCGGCCTCCTCGTTGACGCGCTTCAAGTCCGGGCCCACCACGCGGACCATGATGGGGTACCAGTCCCCCAGGCCTTCGATGGCCGGCGGGTCCGACAGGGTGATGGCGGTGGAGACCAGGTTGGGGACCAGCAGCGCGCGGGCCTCCTCCTTGAGGGTGCCGATGCTCTTGGTGCGCTTGTCCTTGCCCACCGTGAGCACGCGCATGCGCGCCTTGTAGACGTCTCCGCTGGGACCGACCGTGGTGTAGATGTCGGTGATTTCGGGGATCTGCTTGAGGAGCGTCTCCGCCTGCGCGGCGCGCTCCGTGGTCTGCGCGAGGTTGGACGAGTCCGGCAGCTGCAATTCGACGATGAGCTGCGAGCGGTCCTCCGCGCTCATGAACTCCACGCCCAGGCGGCTGGCGGCGCCGAAGGACAGCACCAGCGCCAGCAGGGTGAGGCCCGCGGTGGCCCACTTGTGGCGCAGCACCCAGCCCAGGATGCGCGCGTAGGTGTGCTCCGTGGCCTCCAGGAAGCGGCGCAGCGCGCGGAACACGGCGGGCTCGTGGTGCTGCTCCCCCGGCTTGCGCGCCTTGGCGAAGCGCGCGGACAGCATGGGGTCCAGGGTGAAGGAGATGAACAGCGAGATGAGCACCGCCACGGAGATGGTGATGCCGAACTGCTTGAAGAACTGGCCCACGATGCCGGGCATGAAGGCCACGGGGATGAACACCGCCACCAGGGACAGCGTGGTGGCGAGCACCGCCAGGCCCACGTCCCGCGTGCCGTTGGACGCGGCGCTCATGGGGTCCTCGCCCTGCTCCAGCCGGTGGGTGATGGCCTCACGCACCACCACCGCGTCGTCGATGAGCAGACCGATGGCCAGGGACAGCGACAGGAGCGTCATCTGGTTGAGCGAGTAGCCCAGCACGTACATCACGAAGAACGTGCCGATGACGGACGTGGGCAGCGCGAGCGCGGAGATGAACGTGCCGCGCGGGTCCAGCAGGAACATCAGGATGATGAGGACCGCCATGAAGCCGCCGAAGATGAGGGCGATCCACACCTCGTGGGTGTTGGCGCGGATGAGGTCCGACTGGTCGATGAGGAGCGTGGCCTGGAAGCCCTGCCCCACGACGGGCCCCATCTGCGCGAGCGTCTTCTTCACCGCGTCGCTGACGCTCACGGTGTTGGAGCCCGGCTGCTTCACGATTTCGAGCACCACGGCGTCGCGGGCGTTGAGGCGCGCGGTGGTGCGGCGCTCGGCGACGCCGTCCGTGATGGTGGCGATCTCCTCCAGGCGCACCTGCGCGCCGGTGCCGCTGCGGGCGATGGGCAGCTGGCGCAGGTCGTCCACGCTGGTGAACTCGCCCATGGCGCGCACGGTCAGCTCGTTGGGCCCCAGCTGGAGGCGGCCCGCGGGCAGGTTGAGGTTCTCCGTGCCGATGCGCTGGGACACCTGGGACGGCGTGATGCCCACCGCGCGGGCCTTGTCCAAATCGATGTCGACCTGAATCTCCCGCGTGTCGCCGCCGGTGATGCGCACCTCCGCCACGCCGGCCAGCTGCGCGAGCGCGGGCTTGATGCGGTCATCCAAGAGCTTGCGCAGCGCCTGGGACGTCATGTCCGCGGACACCGCGTAGGTGAGGATGGGCGCGGCGGACAGGTCCACGCGGCTGACGATGGGCGCGTCCGCGTCCGTGGGCAGCTTGTTGACGGCCTGCCCCACCTTGTCGCGCACGTCCTGGACGGCCGTGTCCAGCGCGGTGCCCAGCGTGAAGGACACCACGACGGTGCCCACGTTCTCGCGGCTGTAGGAGTGGATTTTATCCACGCCGCTGATGCCGGCGACCGCGTCCTCCAGGGGCTTGATGACCTGGGTCTCGATTTCGCCCGGGCCCGCGCCCTTGTAGAGGGTGTTGACCACCACCACGGGGAAGCTGACGTCCGGGTAGAGGTCGGTGCCCAGGCGCTTGAGGCCCATCACGCCCAGCACGATGAGCAGCAGGGACAGCATGGCCGTGAACACCGGCCGTCGGATGGAGACGTCACTGAGAATCATGGAGGTGCTCACGCGCGCCGCGCTGGCTGGAGGGCCGCGCGGCGAAAAGGGGCGGCCGTTCGGCTACTTCACGGAGACGCGGGTGCCGGGGGACAGGGAGGGCGTGGGGAAGTCCACCACCTGCTGGAGGACGGCCGCGGCGCGCACCACCACCTCGCGGTCGCGGCGCTCCAGCACCTGCACGTCCACGCGCTGGAGGGCGCCGTCGCTGACGACGAGGACGTGGTCCCCGTTGGAGGAGGACAGCGCCGTCGTGGGGAGCAGCTGCGCGTCCTGCGCCTCCCCCAGCTTCAGCATGGCGCGCGCCAGGGTGTGGGCCACGAAGCGGCCGTCCGCGTTGGGCACCGAAATCTCCACCGGGATGCGGCGGGTGGTGGGGTCCGCGGAGGGCAGGATGGTGCGCACCACGGCCTCGTCGGTGGACGCGCCGTGGCCCAGCGCCGCCACGCGCACCTTCACGCCCGGCTTGAGCAGCGCGCGCGCGCCTTCCGCCACGGTGGTGCGGAAGATGAGCGTGTCCAGCTGCTCCAGCGTGAAGAGGGGCGTGCCCGGGCCCACCGTGGCGCCCGTCTGGTCCGGGGACTCAATCAGGGTGCCCGCGAAGGGCGCCTTCAGGTCGTGCCGGCGGCGCGAGCGCGCGGGCCTGCGCCAGCTGCGCCTTGGCGGCCATCACCTGGGCCTGGGCCTGCGCGGCGGCGGCGACGGCGTTCTTGTGC
>NZ_JBKGHJ010000528.1:0-5326 GCF_046520365.1 Corallococcus sp. 4LFB | reverse complement strand
CGGTGCTGGTGGTGGCCCCGGGCCGCAAGCCGTTCGCGGCCAACGCGGCGCTGGCGGAGCTGCTGGGGCTGCCGGAGGACCGGCTGTCGGGCATGGCCTTCGACTCGCTGTGCCAGCACGTCGCGAACCTGACCGCGGACCCGGGCGGCACGCTGCGGCAACTGGACCTGGCGGCGGAGGCTTCGCGCGGGCTGCACCTGACGCTGTCGCTGGAGCGGCCCCGGCCGCGCGTGGTGCGCTGGGTGGCGCGCCCCTTCCTGGTGCCCGGCGGCGTCGCGCAGTTGCTGTCGCTGATGGACCTGGGCATCGGCTCCGACCTGATGGGCACGCGCGAGCGGCTGCTGCGCCAGGACGCGCTCACGGGGCTGGACACCCGGCGGGTGGGCGAGGAGCGGCTGGCCAGGGAGATTGGCCGCTGCCGCCGTGAAGGGCTGCCCGTCAGCCTGGTGCTGGTGGACCTGGTGGAGCTGGGCGCCCTCAACCGCACGCGAGGCTTCGACGCGGGCGACGGCGCGCTGCGGGAGCTGGCCCGGCGCGCGGAGGCGCTCTGCCCTCCCCCGGCTTCGCGGTGCGCTGGACGGGGGACACCCTCCTGCTCGCGCTGCCCGGGGCGGACGCGGTGGTCGCGGAGGCCGTGCGCCAGCAGCTCCATGACCGGCCCGGCCAGCCCGGCTGCGTGTCCATCGCCGTGACGGTGCAGGGCGACGAGGATCCGCACGACACCCTGGCCCGCGCGCGGGCCGCCCTGGCCCGGGTGAAGCCAGAGCGCAAGGCCGCTCCCTCGCACGACTGACCCGCCCCCGGGCATGACCTTGGACCAACTGGTCCGACAGTAGGACCAGTACGCGGGCTTCGGCTCCCCGACGGGGCCTTGTGACAAGCCCTGCTGATGGGTGGGAGGGCCCCTGCCTGGCAGGTGGGAGGGCCCGAGCGCCCGGGCGGTGCGTCAATGCCGTGAAAACCCTGGAGGCCCTGGCTATCGAAGGGCTTTCCGCCCCCCCTGGCGCGAGGGTCCCCCACGATGATCCCCTTCTCCGTCCTCGACCTGTCCCCCGTCATCTCCGGGGGCGATCCCGGCCTCGCCCTGCGCAACAGCCTGGACCTGGCCCGCCACGCGGAGGACTGGGGCTACCAGCGCTTCTGGCTGGCCGAGCACCACAACATGACGGGCATCGCCAGCGCGGCCACGTCGGTGGTCATCGGGTACGTGGCGGGAGGCACGAAGCGGATCCGCGTGGGCGCGGGCGGCGTCATGCTGCCCAACCACGCCCCGCTCGTCATCGCGGAGCAGTTCGGCACGCTGGAGACGCTCTACCCCGGCCGCATCGACCTGGGCCTGGGGCGCGCGCCGGGGACGGATCAACGCACCTCCGCCGCGCTGCGCCGGGGGCTGGGCGCGGACAGCTTCCCGCAGGACGTGGTGGAGCTGCAGAACTACTTCAAGGACCCCACGCCGGGGCAGGCCGTGCGCGCGGTGCCGGGCGCGGGCCTGCACGTGCCCCTGTGGCTGCTGGGCTCCAGCACCTACAGCACGCAGCTGGCCGCGGCCCTGGGCCTGCCCTTCGCGTTCGCGTCGCACTTCGCGCCCGCGCAGATGATGAGCGCGCTGCACCTGTACCGCACGCAGTTCCGCCCGTCGGACGTGCTCCAGAAGCCGTACGCGATGATTGGCGTCAACGTCTTCGCCGCGGACACGGACAAGGAGGCCCAGCGCCTCTTCACGTCACTGCTCCAGGCCTTCCTCAACCTGCGCCGGGGCCGGCCGGGCCCGCTCCTGCCGCCGGTGGACAGCCTGGACGGCCAGCTCAACGAGATGGAGCTGGCGGAGATCGAGCACATGCTGGCGTGCACCGTGGTGGGCTCGCCGGCCAGCGTGCGCGAGGGGCTCCAGTCCCTCCTCGACCAGACCGGGGTCGACGAGCTGATGGTGACCGCGCAGATCTACGACCACGCCGCGCGGCTGCGCTCCTTCGAGCTCGTCTCGCAGGTGCGCGAGCAGCTCACGGCCGGGGACACGCGGCCCGCACCGTCCCCGCAAGCCGCGCGATGAGCTGGGCGTCGTGGCTGCCGAAGACGCGGCGCGCGCGCCCGGCAGCCCCAGCACCAGGTAGTGGGTGTCCTCCACCACGAGCAGCGCGGCCATGGACGCGAAGAAGCCCAGGGCGGTGAGCCCCAGCCCCGCCTCGTAGGCCCCCCGGAGCGCCGTGACGCTGACGGACAGCCAGGACAGCAGCGGCAGCCCCAGCGCCCCGCCCAGGCCCACCGCGAGCAGGTAGGGCCACACCTTCGGGGTGCGGCGCGCGGTCTCCACCTGGAGCACGTCGCGCAGCGCCCAGGCCTGCCCGCCCACGACGAGCCGGTCGCGGGTGACGCGGACCTGGCCCGCCTGGAAGAGGGAGGGCTCCCCCGCGTCCGATGCCGGAGCCACCACCGGAGCCACCACCGGCTCCGGCACGGCCACCGGGCGGCGCTCCACTTCGCGCAGGGGGACAACGGGACGCAGCACCGTGACGACGGCCATCGGTTCACCCATGGGTGGTCTCCAAGGAGGGAAAGTGCGAGCGCAGGAGGGCGCGAAGCTCATCGAGCGGACGGCCCAGCGCGAAACATGCCCGGGCCCCCTGACACAGGGCGCGTGACACCAGGCGCTCGTCCGCGAAGGGAAGCAGGACGACGACGGGCGCGGCGGCGGCGCAGGCCCGCGCGCGCGTCAGCACCGGGAGGATGGCCTCACCGCGCTCCACGTGCGCCAGCACCAGGTCCGGCCGGGCCGCGTCCCCGGCGTCCAGGAACAGGGCGATGCCCAGGTCGCCCAGCACGTCCGCCAGCAACGATGCCAGGGACTCATCCGCACCGAGCAGCAAGGCCCGGGTTGTGCGCAGGGACGTCACGGCCCCACGTCACAGCAAGCAACATGCCTGAGCCACCGCCCCCCGGGTCCTGGGAGTGATCGCCAGTGGACCGTGGCAATCCGCCAGCCCCCCGTGGCGGATTGCCACGCCGGCCCGCTACCGCTCCCGCTCGCGACGGTGGATGGTGGACACATCGATGCCCAGGAGCTCCGCGGCGCGGGTCTTGTTCCCGCCGCAGTGCTGCACCATCCAGTGGATGTACTCCCCCTCCAGCTTGCGCAGGGTCCACACGCCCTCCTGCGCCTGGGCGAGTGGGGACTCCGGCTCCGGCACCGGCGCGTGGGGCCGCAGGTCCTCCAGCGTCACCGTCTCCCGGGGGACGAGCACCACCAGCCGCTCCACCAGGTTCTCCAGCTCGCGCACGTTGCCCGGCCAGGGCATGGCGCCCAGCGCGGCCACCACCTCCGGTGACAGCGACGTCACGCGCGAGCGCGGGTTGCGCGCCCGGGAGCGGGCGCTGAAGTGCTCCACCAGCTGCGGGATGTCCTCGCGGCGCTCCTTGAGCGAAGGCACCCGCAGCGTCACGACGTTGAGCCGGTAGAAGAGGTCCGCGCGGAAGCGCCCTTCCCGCACGCGCGCCTCCAGGTCCTGGTGCGTGGCCGCCACCACGCGCACGTCCACCGTGCGGCTGGCGTCCGAGCCCACCGCGCGCACCTCGCCGTCCTCCAGCACGCGCAAGAGCCGCGCCTGGAGCTCCGTGGGCATGTCGCCAATCTCGTCCAGGAACAGCGTGCCGCCGTTGGCCTCCTCGAACAGGCCGCGCCGCACGGACGTGGCCCCGGTGAAGGCGCCCTTCACGTGGCCGAACAGCTCGCTCTCCAGGAGCGGCCCCGGCAGCGCGGTGCAGTTGACGGCCACGAAGGGCCCTGGCGCGCGCGGGCCCTCGAAGTGCAGCGCGCGGGCCACCAGCTCCTTGCCCGTGCCGCTCTCACCCCGCAGCAGCACCGGGGCCGCCGCGTGCGCCACCCGGTCGATGAGCTCGTACAGCCCGCGCATGGTCGCGCTCCTGCCCACCAGCGCGCCCAGGCCGGAGCGCTCTTGCGACGCCTGCTTCAGCGCGCGGTGCTCCGCGCGCAGCCGGCGGTCCTCCAGCGCGCGGCCCAGGTACAGCCGCACCTCGTCCAGGCGGAAGGGCTTGGTGAAGTAGTGGTACGCGCCCCGGCGCATCGCCTCCACCGCGCTCTCCACGCCGCCGAAGGCCGTCATCAGCAGCACGGGCAGCTCCGGATCCACCGCGCGCGCGGCGTCCAGCACGTCCAGCCCGTCCACCTTCTCCATGCGCAGGTCGGTGAGCACCGCGTCGTACACGCGCGAGCGGATGAGGCCCAGCGCCTCCTGGCCGCCCGTGGCCAGGTCCACCGTCCAGCCCGCGTCGGCCAGCGGCTCCTGGAGCATGCGCCCCATCTCCACGTGGTCGTCCACCACGAGGATGCGGGCGTCAGACGGCAAGTCGCTCGGCATGGCGTTCCCCTGGGACGGCGCGGGCCACCGGCCACAGCACGGTGACGCGGGTGCCCTGTCCCGGCGTGCTCTCCAGCTCCACCCGGCCGCCGTGGTTGCGCACGACGTGGGCCACCATCGTCAACCCCAGCCCCGTGCCCTGGCCGCGCTTCTTCGTCGTGAAGAACGGGTCGAACACCTGGTTGAGGCGCTCCTTCGGAATCCCGCACCCGTCGTCGCGCACGGTGAGCGCGACCAGGCCCCAGGTCCCCTCCTCCGGCCCCGCCAGCGCGGAGGCGGAGACCTCCACCTTCCCGCCCTCGCTGCACGCGTCACACGCGTTGAGCGTGAGGTTGATCAGCACCTGCTGGAGCTGATCCGCGTCCGCCGCCAGCGCGGGCACCGACTCCGGCACGTCCACGCTCAGGCTCACCCGCCGCCGCTCCGCCTCCACCTGGAGCAGCTCATGCACGCTCTTCACGAGCGGCCCCAGCGCCACCGGCCGCACCATCGCGGGCTGCAGGCGCGAGAAGTCCAGCAGCTGGCGCAGCGTGCGGCTCACCCGGTCGATCTGCTCCACGATGACGCCCAGCCCCGGCCCCTGCGGGTGCGAGGGCCCCAGCTTCCCCTGCACGTACTCCGCCCGGCCGCGCACCACGCCCAGCGGCGTGCCGATCTCATGCGCGATGCCCGCCGCCAGCACGCCCACCGTCGCCATCTTCTCCGCGCGCAACAGCTGCGTCTCCAGCGCGCGCACGTCGCTCAGGTCCTCCACCACCAGCAGCACGCGCGCCTCCTCCTTCGGGTCCTCCGCCGTGAGCGGCACCGCGTGCAGGTTGTACGTGCCCTCCTCGCCAAAGAGCGCCAGCGGTTCGCCCAGCAGGCTCAGGGGCCGGTCCTCCTGCCGCGCGGACGCCACCAGCGCCGACAGCCGCTCCACCACCGGCGCCGCGCCCCGGGGAACGCGGCCGTCA
>NZ_JBKGHJ010000527.1:0-5326 GCF_046520365.1 Corallococcus sp. 4LFB | reverse complement strand
CTCCGCGACGCCCGGCAGCTGGGGCGCTATGGCATCGCGGTGACAGAGCCCGCGCTGGACTACGCGCGGCTGCTCGAGCGCGTGCGCGAAGTGGCCGGCGACGTTCGCGCCCACGCGGCCCTGCGCGAGCAGATCGCCGCGGCGGGGGTCACCGTGCACGAGCACGTCGGCGCCGCGCGCTTCGCGGACCCGCACACCCTCGAGACCCAGCGTGGGCCAGGGTTTCGAGCGGAGAAGTTCATCCTCTGCACCGGTGGCGTGAGCCGGCGCCTCCCCATCCCGGGATTCGAGCTCACGAAGACCCACAGCGATGCGTGGAGCCTGAGCACCGTTCCGCCGTCGATGGTGGTCGTCGGCAGTGGCGCCACGGGAGTCCAGGTGGCGTCGGTCTTCGCTGCGTTCGGCACCCGGGTGCAGCTCTTCGAGGCGGGAGCACGCATCCTGCCGACCGAGGACGAAGACGTGTCCGCCGCCGTCGCGGAGTCCTTCCGTCAGGCCGGCATGGGGGTGCGCGAGGCCTTCGGCACGATTGAGCGCTTCGAAACGACGCCAGGGGGCGTGCGGATGGTCTTCTCCAGGGACGGCGTGCGAGACAGCGCCGAGGCCGCGCTCGTCGTCGTCGCCGTGGGCTGGAGGGCCGACACCTCCGCGCTCAACCTCGCGGCCGCGGGCGTCGAGACCGACTCGCGAGGTTTCGTCCGCGTCGATGCCCAGCTGCGCACCTCCGCGCCGCACATCTTCGCCGCCGGAGACGTGACCGGGCGCCGGATGCTGGTCCCCCAGGCGTTGCAGGACGGGTTTGTCGCGGGCTCCAACGCGGCACGCGCACCGATGCTCTCCGTCACGGACGAGGTGTGTCCGGTTGGCAGCTTCACTGATCCGGAGTACGCGCAAGCGGGCCTGACCGAAGCGAAGGCACGTCAAGCGCACGACGTCGTGGTGGCGGTGGTGCGCTTCGACTCGACGACGCGGACGCTCATCGATGGCAGGACGACGGGGTTCTGCAAGCTCATCGTCGACCGCGCCACGCGGAAGCTCCTCGGCTGCCACGTGGTGGGGGAGCGGGCGGTCGACCTGGTCCAGACCGCAGCGATCGCCATCGCCGCGGGGATGCGGGTGGAGGAGCTGGCTCGGGTTCCGCTCTCGTTCCCCACCTATACCGGCGTCCTGGGGCGTGCGGCGGCCATCGCTGCCCGCCAGCTCCAGGTCGACGTGGACCGGGCCCGCCTCGCGGAGCTGCTCTGACTCAGCGCGGCCGCTCGGCCAGCACGAACGGCCGCGGCCGGTGCCCGTTGGGGTCCTCGACCGCGAAGGAGGGAGGCGATGCGCGGGCCCCAGCCCGTCCCGCCGCGCCTCACCCCGTCACGGCTTTGCGCACCGCCGGGCGCTGGCTGTGACGCCGGACGTAGGCCACCAGCTCCGGGTGTCCGCCGAGCAGCAGCAGCGTGTTCGCGAGGTGGAGGATGGACGCCATCACCACGTCGGCGGCGGTGAACGTCCCGCCCACCAGGAACTCCCGGCCGCCGAGTCCCCGCTGGATGACGTCGAGCACGGCCGTGAGCCGCGCCCTGTGCTTCTCGACCGCCGCGTCCGAGGGTTCGCGCTCCGCGGGCGCCTGCATGTCCCGGTAGAACGCCATCACCACGGGATCGAGGGTCAGCTCCGCGAAGACCATCCATCCGTAATAGGGACCGCGCTCCGCGGAGCCCACCGGCGGCGCCAGGTGCTTCTCCGGGAACCGGTCGGCCAGATGGAGACAGCTGGACAGGGACTCCAGCAGCGTGACGTCCCCATCCACGAGGGTGGGGAGCTCACCCAGCGGATTCACCGCCAGATAGGCAGGCGCGGTGTTCTCCTGTTGAGAGAGGTCGACCCTGATCAGCTCGTAGGGCACGCCAAGTTCTTCCAGCAGCCAGCGGGCACGGACCGCGCGGGTCCTGGGGGCGAAGTAGAGCTTCATGGGTGGCACTCCTGGGTGTCGCGGGAGGCCCCAAGATGCGGCGACCGGAGTTCCCGGACAATGCGGCCTCCGTCGAACTCATTGTCAGGCTAGGCTTGACGGTCATGATTCCTCCTGCCGACATGGTCCTCTTCGCGACGGTCGTCCGCGAGGAGAGCTTCACCCGGGCGGCGCTCAAGCTCGGCATCACCAAGCAGACCGTCAGCGAGCGCATCCGCCAGCTGGAGGAGCGGCTGGGAGTGCGGCTGCTCGAACGGACCACGCGGCGCCTGCGGGTCACCGGGGCCGGGGTGATGTACTCCGAGCGCTGCGCCGCCATCGCCGCGCTCATCGACGAAGCGAACAACGAGGTGCAGCAGGGACAGGCGGATCCCACCGGCCTGCTGCGGGTCTCCTCACCCGTGCTCTATGGCCGGCGGTACCTCACCCCCGTGATTTCGAAGTACCTCGCCCGCTATCCCCAGGCGCGGGTGGAGCTGGTGCTGGCGGACCGCCGCCCCCACCTCATCGAAGAGGGATTCGACGTCGCGATCCACATCGGCCCGCTCAATGACTCGTCGCTCGTGGCGCGAAAGCTGGGAGAGGGCGCGGTCCACTTCGTGGCGAGCCCCCGCTTCCTGTCGAAGCACGGCACCCCGGACGCCAGGGAGCTGCGCTCCGCGCGCTGCATTGGCTTCAGCGCGTTCGAGACGTGGGAGGCCGAAGGGGTGAAGTCGCGAATCGATCCGGTCCTGATGGTGAATGACAGCGAGCTCGCGTGCGAGGCGGCCATCGAGGGAGTCGGCATCGCGCGCGTCCCGGACATCGTCTGCCGGGAGGCCCTCCGCGACGGGCGGCTGAAGGTCCTCTTCGGCCCCAAGCCCGCCGCGATGCGGCCCATCCACGTCGTCTACCCCAGCCGGCTGAACCTTCCGAACAAGGTCCGGCTCTTCATGGATGCCCTGGCGACGCTGGCCGAGCCGACACCGCGGCGGCCCGGCCGCATCCAGCGGAAGCGCTCGCGCTGAGGGGGCCCTGCGTCCATTCAGCCGCACGGCCCCCTACCCCACGCGCTGACGAGAGGGGGATGCGCGTCCCGGCGGCTTCAGTCGCGCTGATAGTCGATCCGGTCCGCCACCAGGAAGTTGCGTGTTCCCTCAAGCTCGATCTTCAGTTCGGGATCCAGGTCCCAGCCGAGCTGGCGCTCCACGTCGACGATGGGAATCGAGCGCACGGTGCCCGTCACGACGATGTTGGCGTCCTCCCGGAGCCGCACCGGCCTCAGGCCCTGGCTCTTCTGCGGGACCACGACCACGATCTCGTCATCGAAGATGCCGCCGCTCTCCATCACGAAGGAGCGCGCATCGAGCTTGTTCTCGATTTCGCCCGCGACGCTGACCTTCTGGCCCACGTAGCTGGAGATGTTGTCGTTCAGCTCCTCGACATCGAGCTGCTGGGCCTGGGGGGGCGGCTTCTGCTGGCCGGAGGCGGACTTCGAGGCCCCCTGCTGGGACTGCGCCTGCGCGGTGAACGCCAGCAACAGGACTGCCAGGGGTGCCAGCACGTATCGCATCGGACCTTGATTCCTGTTCATTTGCGCTCCTTGTCGTCTTGCCCGGAGCCCTCGGGCTTCCGGGAAGGGGGTTCCCCTGAAGCTGGGCTGCGCCCGGCCGGTCCGGGAAGTGCCGGGGCCTGGGGCCTGGTGACGGCATGAAGCGCCGCCTGCCTACGACGCGCGCGGCCCGGCCCCCGCGACGCCTGACGCGGGCGTCGAGGCTGCGAAGGACCGGCCCGCGCGCCCTGGAGGCAGGCCGCTAGAAGTACCCCCCGACCACGGAGCGGGCACCGAAGGAGATGCCCGAACTGTCGCCCACCAGGATGTCCAGGTTGGGGCCCAGGCCCACGAAGAAGTGCTCGGCCGGGTGCACCAGCACCGGCGCGTAGGCTCCAAGCTGGAAGAAGGTGCCGTCCGCGCCGAACCGGAAGCTCGTCGTCTTGTTGTAGACGAAGCCGGCGCTCACCTTGGGCCAGAAGGAGATCATCTCGTCGTACGGGAGGTTGTAGCCCAGGCGCACGTTGGCGCCGATAGAGGTCGCGTTCTCCCCGGGCTGGAAGATCTGCCCGAAGCTCACGCCCGCACCCACCGACAGGTTCTGCTTGAGGAAGTAGTCCGCGCCCGGCGCCAGGACGAGCGTGAAGTTGTCCGTCCCCGCCGTGTTGTAGGTGAGATTGAACTGCAGGTCCTGGCTGATGACGACCTGCCCCCGGTCTCCGAAACTGCCGGCGGCCGAGCTCGACTGCACGCGCTCCAGCGGGGCCTCCTGTTGCTCCTGTTGCTCCTGCTGTGCCGCGGCCGCCGAGGCCATCCCGACCGTGAGCACCAAGACACTCCTCCGCCATTTGCCAATCGCCATGGACCGACTCCTTTTGCAGGGCTGGAGTTCCAGCCTCCGCGAATGTCCGCGCCGGATGGCGACGCGGCGCGACCTGGCAGGGAGGTGCGCATCGCCACCGCATCTGCCCTGGTCCGCAGGTACGATGCGTGCGCCATTGCAGGGGGCCCGCGGCGAAACCTTCAAGAAGCGACACTGCCCTCCTCCTCACGGACGAGGCGGCGTGGCGGCGGCACGGAGGTCACCGCTTCCGGATGCCCCCCGCGCCCCGTCCTCGTGGCGTCTCGCCGGCGTACCGCTTGTAGACGCGGCGGAACGCGGCCGCGTCGGCGTAGCCCACCCGCGCGGAGACCTCGTCGACCGACGCCCGGGTCGTCTCCAGGAGGTGGGAGGCGTGAGCCACGCGGACCCGCTGCACGAACTCGAGCGGCGTCATGCCCAGGCCGGCCTGGACCCGGCGTGCCAGCGTCCGCGTGGAGGTGGCGGCGGCGCGGGCGAGCTCGTCCAGCGTCAGCTGCCGGCCGACGTTCGCCGCGACGAACCGCTCGACCGCGCGCAGCGACGGATCCGCGACGCGCAGGTGCTCCATCACCATGTACCGGGACTGTGAGACGCGCTCGTCGAGCACGAGGTAGCGGGCCACCAGGTGCGCGAGCGACGGGCTCGCGACGCGCGCGACGATGGCCAACATCAAGTCCGCGTGCGCGAAGGCCGAGCCCGCGGTGAGGACGCCGTCGCTTTCGACGACCATCCGGTCCGCGCGCACGGTGACCTCGGGGAAGCGACGCGCGAACGCCGGCACCAGCCACCAGGTCGTGGTCGCGCTCCGTCCCGCGAGCAGCCCCGCCGCGGCGAGGACGAAGGTCGCCGAGCAGGATGCCGCGATCCTCGCCCCTTTCGCCGCCGCGCGCGCGAGCAGCTCGATGCCGCGCGCGGTGTCGGCGCGGGAGAGCAGGTGCTCGATGGCGCGCTCGCTGGCGGCGGAGAGCCCGGG
>NZ_JBKGHJ010000526.1:0-5343 GCF_046520365.1 Corallococcus sp. 4LFB | reverse complement strand
CTGCCGCCCCCGCCGCGCGCCCGCGGACGCCCCGGAGGCTGGCCTCCCCGCCCCGCCCGAAACCGCCACCGAAGCGGCCGCGCCCCAGGGCTTCCTTACCCTCGTCACGGAGCCTTCCGCCCGCGTGTCCCTGGGCGGCCGCTCCCTGGGCGAGACCCCCCTCACCAGGGTCGCCCTCCCGGTGGGCAGGCACACCCTGAAGCTGATGGACGGCACCGGCCGGCCCCTGAAGCTCCTCGTGGAGATCAAACCCGACGACACCACCTCCGTCCGGGTCCCCCTGGAGATGCTGGCCAATCCCTGAACCGGTCCGACAGTCGGACCGGATCCGCCTCCTCCACGCAATCACCCGTCAGCGTCCTCCGTACCCGAGGCATTCCGCCCGGACGTGCTCCCACGTCCTCGCGCTTCGCCCGGAGCCGCCCATGAGGGTTTCCTCGCTGTCCCTGCTCGCCGCCTGCTGCCTCGCCACCACCGCCTGCACCGCTCACGCGGAGGACGCGGCGAAGCCCTCCCAGGGCTCGGGCGAGACGCGCCAGGTGGAGGACTTCCACGGCGTCTCCGTGGGCCACGGCATGCGAGCGGAGGTGAAGGTGGGCCCCAAGTCCGTCCGCCTGGAGGGCTCCGCCGAGAACCTCTCCCGCATCCAGCTGGAGGTGGAGGACGGCATCCTCACCACGCGCGTGGAGCGCAAGGGCTGGAGCGGCCTCAACGGCCGGGTGAAGCTCATCGTGTCCTCGCCCCGCATCGACCACGTGGAGGTCAGCGGCGGCGGCCACATGAACGCCGACGTCACCGCGTCCGACGACTTCGACGCCGAGGCCAGCGGCGGCGCGGTGCTCACCGTGCGCGGCGTGGACGCCAAGAAGGTGGACGCCGAGGCCAGCGGCGGCGCCGAAATCACCCTGACCGGCCGCGCGCGGGAGCTGGATGCCGAGGTCAGCGGCGGCTCGCAGCTCCACGCCTGGCAGCTCCAGGGCGTCAGCACCCTGGACGTGGACGCCAGCGGCGGCGCCCTCGTGGAGGCCAACGCCTCCGACAGCGTCAACGGCGAAGCCTCCGGCGGCAGCATCGTCCGCCTGTCGAAGCGGCCCCAGAACGCCGACCTGGACGTCAGCGGCGGCTCGCGCCTGGACACGTCGAACTAGCCGCTCCGCACCGGGAAAGGTTACCCGGGCCCCGGGGGTGACCCGGGGCCCGGACAGGCCCCCCATGAAGCATCAGAGCCGCCGCACACCGGACCTCCAAGGTCATCCGGGCGACCGTGCTCCTTCCACGTGCATGCCGACCGCACAGGTGTGCTGCCGGACAGGCGCGTGGGCCTCATGGAACGCGCTCGAGTGACCGAACGCTTCGCAGTCCCCAAGATATTGGAAGTCCGTCCCAATCCCAAACACCGTCGGTGTCTTTCGCCATCGGACTCGCAGGCGCTCCCGCGTCATGCGGCGCCTCCCGTCCCAGACAGGGCGTAGGGGGCGGACGCACCGCGCTCACACGGTGCGTCGTGGGAACGCAGCAGGTCGGGTCCATCCAGCGATGATGGAAAACTCCATACGAATGGGACTCCGGGGCGAACCGGCTCAGCGGGCCGGGGGGAAGCGGTCCGCGTTCTGACGCTCCACCATCCAGCCGGGGTACTCGGCGGGCAGCTTGGAGACGGCGTCCAACTGGGCCAGCTGCTCGGGGCTGAGGCGCAGCTCGGACGCGGCCAGGTTGTCGTCCAGCTGGGCCTGGGTCTTGGCGCCCAGGATGACGGTGGTGACGTGCGGCTGGTGCAGCAGCCACGCGAGCGCCACGCGCGCCACGGTGGTGCCCGTCTCCTTCGCGACGGCGTCCATCACGTCGATGGCGTTGTACGCGCGCTCGCGGTCCACGGGCGGGAAGTCGAAGGCGGTGCGGCGGGCGCCCTCGGGGCCTTCGGCGCCGCGGCGGTACTTGCCGGACAGGAAGCCGCCCGCGAGCGGGCTCCACACCATCAGGCCCACCTGCTGGTCCTTCATCAGCGGCACCAGCTCCCGCTCCAGGTCGCGGCCGGCGATGGAGTAGTACGCCTGGAGCGATTCGAAGCGGGACAGGCCGCGGTGGTCGCTCAGGCCCAGCGCCTTCATCAGCTGCCACGCGGCCAGGTTGGACGCGCCCAGGTAGCGCACCTTGCCCGCGCGCACGAGGTCGTCCAGCGCGCGCAGCGTCTCCTCCAGCGGGGTGGCCGCGTCGTAGCCGTGGATCTGCAAGAGGTCGATGTGGTCCGTGCCCAGGCGCTTCAGGCTCGCGTGCACGGAGTCGAAGAGGTGGTAGCGCGACAGGCCCACCTCGTTCTGGCCCGGGCCCATGCGGCCGCGCACCTTGGTGGCCAGCACCACCTGCGACCGCTTCGCCGCCAACGCCTTGCCGAGCAGCTCCTCCGACTGCCCGAACGAGTACACGTTCGCGGTGTCGAAGAAGTTGATGCCCGCGTCCAGGCACCGGCCCACCAGCGCGTCGGCCTCCGCCTGTCCCTGCTGCCCGATGTTCTTCCAGAAGCCCTCGCCACCGAAGGTCATGGCGCCGAAACACAGTTCAGAGACAAACAGGCCGGTGCGGCCCAGCGGGCGGTAGTGCATGTGCGTGTCACCTTGGGTGGAAGTGAAGGCGGCCCCTCTTAACGTCCGGTGCACGGCCCCGCAGCAGGAAGGCACGCGATGACGGACGCGCTCCGCTTCGTGGGCTGGGACCTGACGGACCCCTTCGCCCGCGTCCCCCGTCCCGTGGATGAGGCCGTCGTGGACGCGGACGGCCGCGTGCGCTTCTCCCAGCGCGTCTGGCCCGGAGCGCGGGCGCGGCACGGGCTGGACCCGGAGGCGCTCGCGGAGGCCTTCCGCATCCAGCCGGGTGACGTGGTGGTGGTGGACGGGCCGCAGGCGCTGGCGAACCCGGCGCGCGGGTGCGGACGCGGAGCGGAAGCTGCGAGCTCCGGGCCGCACGCCGGACGTGCTGCCCCCGCCCGGAGCACCCTTCGCGGGCTTCGTGCGCGGCAGCGTGCTGCTGTTCGCCGCGCTGCGGGCCCATGCCCGGGTGCCCATGCTGGACCTGGACACGCCGACGCTGTCCCAGGCGCGCCTCTTCGAGGCCTTCCCCGGCGCCACCTGGCGCGCGCTGGCTGTGGAGAAGTTGGGGGCAAAGGCCTCGCCCGAAGGACGCGCCCGGAGGCGGGCCCTGCTGGAGTCCGCCGGCCTGCGCTTCGGGAACGCCGGGACGTGCACGCACGACCAGCTGGACGCCGCGCTCTGCGCCTGGCTGGGCTGGCGCACGCGCACGCGGCCCGGGGACGTCACCGCGGTGGGCCTGCCCCTCACGCAGGACGCGGACGGGACGCTGCGCGAGGGGCGCATCCTGGACCTGGCCATTCGGCGGTAATCAATTATTGATATTTTTACTGCTTGAACTGTTTCAATCCCTCTCAACTGCAACCGTTCCCGCGGGTGCGCGCCTCCGGCATCCAGGTCTACACGGTGAGCGCGTGGACCGCGCTGACGCCGTGACGCACGTCGCGGGGCCTTCAGCGCCCGCGCGCCGGGTCCTCGTGATGGTCGTGCCCTGGCCCGCCGAACGTTCCGGGCCAGGGTTCCTCCGCGGGCTTCAGGCCGGGGATGGGGAAGCGCCGGAAGCGCGCCTGGCTGTACGCGTACGGCGGATCGCACTCGCCGCACGTCGTCGCCCCGTCCATCATCACCACGCTGTCCGGCCCCAGCTCCAGGAACTGCGCGGGCGTCGCCGCGTTCGACACGGGGCACTGGAACACCTCGCTGCCGTCCTTCGCGCTCACCGCGAACAGCACCGGCCCCTGCGCATCCAGGCCCGTGCCCAGCACCACCGTCTCCGGCGGCTGCCCGGGCCACGACGTCCAGCTCGCCAGCCGCACCTCCGGCGCCACCGGCCCCGGCCACCCCTGGAACGCATGCGTCCAGGACGGCGTGAGCTCCGGCAGCGCGTAGCCCTCCAGCCGCCACTCGCCCACGGTGTCGTCCTCGGACGGAGAGGGGATCACGTGCGTGGACGTCGCCAGCGCGCGGCCCAGCCCCCGGGGGAAGGTCTGCGAGCCCACCGCCTGCCCGTCCTGCGTGCTCAGCGCCTGCGTGGAGCGCTCGTTGAGCAAGAGCCCGTTCACGATGGCCAGCTCGCCCGCGGCGAAGGCCTCCGTCTTGCGCCAGCGCGGCACCCCGTCCTGCGAGAACGCCATCAGCAGCGTGGGCGCCCCCGGATACAGCGGCGCCCCCACGTTCTGCGTCTGCCCGAACGCCAGGTACAGATCTCCCGCCGCGTCGGACGCCACGCCGTACGGGTGCGGGTGGTTGCACTCCGCGAGCAGCGGATCCTGCAGCGCCTGCGCGGACACCATCCCGCCAAAGGCATCCAGCACCACCAGGAAGTACCGCCGGCACAGCGTGTCGCGCGCCGTGCCGGACGGGTAGGCCTCGAAGAGCGCCGCCAGCCGGTCCGGCTGCATCACCCCCAGCCGCGCCATGAACACCGTCGTCAGCCCCTGCGTGAAGTCCGGCCGCGCCGCCGCCAGGTCGAACGTCCACCGCGGCGCGCCCGTCACCCGGTCCAGCAGCGACACCTGCCCGGAGCCCGGCAGGTCCATGCACAACAGCCGGTCGTTCCACAGCATGCACCGGCGCCCCGCCACGCTCGCGCGCACCGGCACCGGGCCCGCCGCGTCCAGCAGCGCCGGCACGAAGAAGCCCACCAGCGTCACGTCCCCCGTGGGCCCCACCAGCAGGTCGTGCAGCGCCTCGCCGTTGGACTTCGCGTCGTAGGTCCAGTCCGGCACCACCGCCGTCGCGGCGGGGCGCTCGCACACGGAGCCCCTGCACTTCCCCGGTCCCTGGCACGGGCTGGCCGGCGCGCACGTGAAGTTGTCCGGCGGGTCGCGGCGCTGGCACGCCCCGTCCAGGCACACGTCCGCCGCGTCACAGCCGCGCTCCGGGCCGCAGAAGGTGCCGTCCGGCGCCTTCGCCAGCGTGCACCCCACCTTCGGGTCGCACGCGCCCACCTGGCACTTCCCGTCCCCCGGACACGGCGGCGCCGGCACCGACGTGCAGCCGTCCAGCGGACTGCACACGTCCGTGGTGCACGCGTCGCCGTCGTCGCAGACGCGCTCCGTCCCCTTGCACCGCCCCGCCGTGCACGTGGCGCCCAGGATGCACGCGTTGCCCGGGTCGCACGCCGTGCCGTCCGGCTCCTCGGCCTCCACGCACGCCTCCGTCGTCACGTCGAACGTGGAGGTGTGGCAGGCCACCGGCGTGGGGCAGTCCGGGAACGGGTTCGCCTCCCCGCGCAGCTCCACCCGCACCTCCCCGCCCC
>NZ_JBKGHJ010000525.1:0-5350 GCF_046520365.1 Corallococcus sp. 4LFB | reverse complement strand
TGTCTGGCAACGTCCGTCGCCGGCGCGGTGGCCGGGGCGGTGCTCGCGTCCGCCTGCGCGGCGCTGGTCCTGCTGCGCGAGCGGCCCGCCCTCCAGGGCGCGTTGCTCGTGGCCCTGCAGTGGGGGGCGCTCATGCGGGCCCATGAACCGCTCTACCAGCTCTCTCCGGAGGAGCTGCTGACGACGCCGCCCGTCTTCGTGGAGCGCATCCGCGCCCTGACGGCGCCCGGGGAGTCGGTCCGGGTGGCCTCGTCGCTGCGCGACCTGCCGCCGCCGCCGCGGCTGGCCGGCCTGCGCCACAACGACGCCCTCAACCTGTTGCAGCTGTACGTCCTGGCGCCGGACATGGTGGCCCTGTGGGGCCTGGAGAGCGCGAACGAATACCTGCCCGGGGTGAGCCCCCGCGTGCGTCAGCTCAAGGCGGACCGGGTGCACTGGTTCACCCGGCTCGCGCCCCGGTTGGGCACCCGGTTCATCGCCTTCGCGACGGCGGAGCAGCGGGAGCTGGGCGCCCGGCTGTCCGCGCGGAGCACCTTCGTGGATCCGCTCATGGGGCTGACGCTGGTGGAGTACGCGGACGCCGCGCCGCGCATCCACCTGGCGCGTCCGGAGTGCGTGCAGGGGAGGGCGGAGGCCCTGCGGCGGATGATGTCGCCCCAGCTGCCGCCCCCCGACGTCGCCATCGTGGAGTGCCAGGCCCCGCTGCCGCCCACGCCGGAAGGCCCGCTGGGGTCAATCCACGTGGCCCCGGGCACGCCGGAGCATCTCACGGTGGAGGTGGCGTCCCTGGCCCCCGCGGTGCTCGTGGTCAACGACGCCTGGCAGCCGGGGTGGCGCGCGACGGTGGACGGGCAGGACGTCCCCATCCTCCCCGCGGACGTGGCGGTCCGCGCGGTGGTGGTGCCCGCGGGCCAGCACCGGGTGGAGCTGCGCTACCGCACCCCCGGCCTGACGGCGGGCCTGCTCCTGGGCGCGCTGTCGTGGCTGGGGCTCGCGCTGGCGTGCCTGGGGAGGCGCTTCGTCCCCAGGCGCCGGGCGGCGGCCTAGCGGAAGTCGCGCCGCTCGAAGATGGCGATGGCCAGCGTGGTGAGCACCAGCGTCCACGCCAGGCTGTAGCCCACGCCGGAGAAGAACGTGGCCGCGTCCACCGGCAGCGCGTACGTGGCCTGGGGCCGGAAGTTCACCCGCTCCAGGTTGGGCAGCGCGTAGTACAGCGTCTTGCCAATGGCCCGCACCGCCAGGCTCTCCGAGCGGCTGGCGATGCCGTACAGGTCGCCCGTCAGGTGCCCGGTGAAGTACATGCCCGTGGTGGCGATGGCGGACACCGCGGGCCCCGCGAAGCTGGAGAACAGGATGCCCACGCTGCTGATGACGAGCAGCTCGAACCACAGCCCCGCGCTGGCCAGCAGCTGCGTCCGGGTGACGTCCGCGCCGAAGAGCAGCAGCTCGCCCAGGAACACGGCCGTCATCGCCACCAGCAGCACGCCCAGCGTCAGCATGGTGCCCGCCAGCCGCGCCAGCAGGAACTGACGCCGCGACACGGGCTTGCTCACCACCAGGAAGATGGTGCGCCGCTCAATCTCCCGGCTGAGCAGGCTGCTGGACAGGAAGATGGTGAGGAAGACCAGGATGATGCTCATCATCCCCAGGCCGAAGTCCGTCAGCACGCGGTCGAAGGTGGCGACCGTCACCTCCGTCACCAGCGAGGAGGACAGCAGCACCACCGCGGCGAACACGCCCACCACCACCGTCACCCGGTTGCGGCGCGCCTCGCGAAAGCCATTCCACATCATCGCGCTGAAGGCGCTCACGTGTTGATCTCCCCGCCCACGCTCGACGCGCGGCCTGACTCCTTCAGCGCGTTCATGAAC
This sequence comes from Corallococcus sp. 4LFB, assembly GCF_046520365.1. Classification (NCBI taxonomy): domain Bacteria; kingdom Pseudomonadati; phylum Myxococcota; class Myxococcia; order Myxococcales; family Myxococcaceae; genus Corallococcus; species Corallococcus sp. 4LFB. Next base: position 3,479 of record NZ_JBKGHJ010000525.1, on the reverse strand, counting down.
AGCTGCTCCAGCGAGAAGCGCGCCGGCTGCATCCGGTTCACCCGGCCCCCCGCGCCCAGCACGCCGCCCAGCAGCCGCTGGCTGTCCACGTCCGCCACCTGCAACATCACGCGGCCGTCCAGCGCCTGCACCGACTCCAGCGGAACGCCCAGCCCGCGCACCTGCTCCGGCTTCAGCCCCTCCACCACGACCTCCACCGTGGGCACCTGCGCGGACACCAGCTCCTGCACGCTGCCCTCGCGCACCCGGCGGCCGCCCACCAGCACCGCCAGCCGGTCGCACAGCGACTCGACGTCCGGGATGATGTGGCTGCAGAAGAGCACCGTGGTGCCCTTCTGGCGCTCGGCCAGGATGAGGTCGCGCATCTGCCGGCGCCCCAGCGGATCCAGGCCGCTCGTGGGCTCGTCCAGGATGAGCAGCTTCGGCCGGGACACCAGCGCCTGCGCCAGGGCCACGCGCTGCACCATGCCCTTGGAGTAGCGGCGGATCTGCAGCTTCTCCGCGCCCGCCATCTCCACCGCGCCCATCACCTCCGTGACCCGTCCGTCCAGCTCGTGGCCGGACAGGCCCGCCAGCTGCCCGGCCAGCGTCACGAACTCGCGGCCCGTGAGGTACTCGTAGGGGGCGGGGTTCTCCGGCACGAAGCCCACCAGCCTGCGCGTGGCGGCGTCCTCCACCGGCTGCCCGAAGAGCCGCGCGGTGCCGCCGCTGGGGCGCACCAGGTTCATCAAGATCTTGATGGTCGTGGACTTGCCGGCGCCGTTGGGGCCGAGCAGCCCGTAGATCTGCCCGGCGTCCACCCGCAGGTCCAGCGACTGGAGGGCCCGCACGGTGCGGTTGAACCAGAAGCCGACCTTGTAGGTCTTGTGCAGCCCCTGCGCCTGGATGGGCGGGGCTTCAGGGCTGGGATTCGTCATGGTTCGTGACTCGGGGCTTGGGGACCAGGCGTTCGCCGTCCTCGGTGCGTTCGTCCTGGATGAGCTCCATGCGGAAGCGCACGGCGTCGGAATAGGCGCGGCCATCCTCGCCCAGGAACAACCTGCCCCCCAGCGGATCCTGGGGGAGCTGGGCCAGGTCTCCCGCGGAGACCAGCGTGGGAAGGTCGTCGGGCAGGTGGCCCTCGCGCTCGCGGTAGCGGGTGATGGCCGCGTCAAGGGTGTGCAGCAACCGCTCCTGGAGGATCTCCTGCACGCGGCGCGCGTAGAACTCGCGCGTCTCGTCGTCCTCCGCGCCGTCGCGCAACGCCATGCTGAGCGACAGCCCGCTGTCGAAGTCGCCGGACTGCGCGTACAGGCGCGTGGCCAGCGCCGAATACCAGGGGGGCGCGTCCGGAAGCCGTGACAGCTCCTGGATGATGTCCGCCGCGTCCTTGTACTTCTTCTCGAAGAACATCAGGTTGTACGCCAGCTGGAACGACAGCCGCTGGTTGCCCGGCAGGTGCTTCAGCCCCTTGCGCAGGATGGCGCTCGACTCCTCGACGTTCAGGTACCGGCCCTTGCCCAGGTGCACCGGGATGGTGATGCCCGCGTAGAAGTAGGCCTGCCAGAAGCCGGGATCCAGGTCGGTGACCAGCTCCGCGTAGTCGTAGATGTCGCGGTACTCCGACGGCTGCGACGCCGTGCCGATACGGTTGAGCAGCAGGACCCAGAAGTAGTCGGTGACCAGCCCCTGCTGGGAGTGGAAGAGCGCCTTGAGCAATCCGGGACGGGGCAACAGGGGACCACCACCCTGCCTGGACACGGGCCGGGGGGGCGCGGACAACAGCGCCAGCAACAACACGCCCGGGACGAATCGCAGGTACACCTTGTCCATGGCTCCACCCAACGAAAATGGGGCGCCCGATATGCCCGGGCGCCCCATGGATTCTGCCATCCCCTGCTGCGATCCGTCACGACGGATCTGCGGCAATCTCAGGCGAAGCCGCTTGAACGACTACTCGCAGCTCACGTCGTTGTAGGCGTTGCCCGGCTCGCCGGCGGCGATCAGGTTGCTGTCCACGCCGCAGGTGGCGGCCAGCGTCGCGCCCGTCGGGGAGGAGGTGATGCCCCAGGCGTCGCCGGCCGGGTCGTTGTCGACGTTACCGACGGCGTTCGCGCTGAAGAAGCAGCTCGGGCAGTCCGTCAGGGAAGGCTGCACGCCCAGCGCGGTGATCGCGTCCTTGGCGCCCGGCGCGGTGGTGAACTTCGCCACGTCCTGGCCGATGCAGCCCGTCTTCGCGTTCGCGCGACCGGTGCTCGTCGCCGCGACGGCCTCCACGCAGCCCGTGCGCAGGCCGTAGCTGTAGCGGTTCGCGGGCTCCGGATCGAAGCCGATGACCGTGAAGTCGGTGGAGTACTTGTCCTTCTCACCGAAGTACGACTTCTGCGCCGTGAAGATGGCCTTGAGGTTCGTCTTCGCCTCGGACTGCTTCGACTTCGCCTGGAAGCGGATGAAGTTCGGGATGGCGATGGCGGCCAGGATGCCGATGATGGCGACCACGATCATCAGCTCGATGAGGGTGAAGCCACCCTTCTTCCGGAAGAGACGGTTCATCATGTTTGGGAACTCCGCGGCAGGCAGAGGGGGGTTGAACGACGTGCGAACTCTTAGCACGAAGAGTGCCACGCCGAACAATCCACCCAACCCCCGGGATTCCCAGGGCAGTCAGGCGGGGCAGGGGATGGATCCGCCGGGTGGCCTGCCAATTTTTGTCACCCGCGCTGACGGTTTTCGTCCTCCATCGCGCAGTCGCCAGCTCCGGAAGCGGCGGGTAGGATTCCGGGCTCCGTGACGTTCACCTACGCGCCGGGCTGGGCCGAGCCCCTCTTCATCCTCTTCCTGTTCATCCTCGGCCTGTGCATCGGCTCCTTCCTCAATGTCGTCATCGCGCGGGTGCCCGAGGGGCTGAGCATCGTGCGGCCCGGCTCCCGCTGCCCGAAGTGCGGGCACGTGCTCTCCTGGTACGAGAACATCCCCGTCCTGTCGTGGCTGGGCCTGCGCGGCAGGTGCCGGGGCTGCGCCATGCCCATCTCCCCGCGCTACGTGATGGTGGAGCTGCTCACGGGGCTGCTGTTCCTCGCGTGCCTCAAGCGCTTTGACTGGACGTACGCGCTGGTGCCCGCGCTGGTGCTCGTGTTCCTGCTGGTGCCGCTCACCTTCATCGACCTGGAACATTGGATCCTCCCGTTCTCGCTGACGCTGCCGGGCATCGCGGCGGGCGTGCTGCTGGCGATCCCCCGGGGCGCGGGCGCGGTGGCGCAGGCGGCGCTGGGCGCGGCGGTGGGGTTCCTCGCCTTCCGGCTGATGGAGTACGTGGGCTGGCGCGCCTTCAAGCGCGAGGCGCTGGGCGGCGGGGACAAGTTCCTCGTCGCGCTCCTGGGCGCGTTCCTGGGCTGGCACTCGCTGCTGGGCATCCTCTTCTTCTCGTCGCTGCAGGGCTCCATCGTGGGGCGTGGCGCTGCTCGCCCTCACGGGCAGGGCGGGGCCGCGCGGCGCCCCCC
>NZ_JBKGHJ010000524.1:0-5371 GCF_046520365.1 Corallococcus sp. 4LFB | reverse complement strand
GCCAGTCGCGCGGCGGGCGGCGGGACGGCGGGCGGGGCGCGGGGAGGCCGGGGCGCCTCCGGCGCGGTGGCCGGGGCCTCGTTGGCGAACACCTCCTTCAGCATGGCGATGGAGCCCAGCGCGGTGGTGGCCTCGTAGGGGACGAACATCTTGTTGTCGCCCTTGCCCAGCTCCTGGAGGGTCTCCAGGTAGCGCAGCGCGAGCACCTCCGGCGTGGCCCGGCCGGTGTGGATGGCCTCGAAGGTGAGGCGGGTGGCCTCGGCCTTGCCCTCGGCCTCCAGCATGACGGCGCGCTTGTGGCCCTCCGCGCGGGCGATCTCCGCGTCGCGCTCGGCCTCCGCGCGCAGGATGCGGGAGATCTTCTCGCCCTCCGCCTGGAGGATGGCGGCGGCCTTGTCGCCCTCCGCCTTGGTGACCTCCGCGCGGCGCTCGCGCTCGGCGGTCATCTGCTTGGCCATGGCGGACTTGATGGCCTGGGGCGGCTCAATCTCGCGCAGCTCCACGCGCGTCACCTTCACGCCCCACTTCTCCGTGGCCTCGTCCAGCACCATGCGCAGCTTGGTGTTGACCGTCTCGCGGCTGGTGAGCGTCTGGTCCAGCGTGAGGCCGCCCATGACGTTGCGCAGGTTCGTCATGGTGAGCTGCTCGATGGCGAGCGCCAGGTTCTCCACCTGGTAGAGCGCCGGCCGGGGTCGACGATCTGGTAGTAGATGACCGAGCCGACCTCCATGTTGACGTTGTCATGGGTGATGACCTGGACGGTCTCGAAGCCCATGACCTGCTCGCGCAGGTCCACCAGCGTGTTGCGCGTGAAGCGGTTGCCGGCGCGCATCTCCATGGCGCGCGGGCTGTCCATGAAGGGGATGAGGATGTTGAGGCCGCTGGAGGCCACGCGGTGGAACTTCCCCAGCCGCTCCACGACCATCACCTTGGCCTGGGGAACGATGCGCACGCCGGTGACCATCCCGAACACGACGGCGGCGGCCAGGAACAGCAGAACAACGGTCAGTCCCATGATGCGTTCTCCTTCTTCTTGAGGCGCGCCGGTTGCAGCGCGACTTCGGGGGACGCAGACGGGCGTCGCACCCATAACTTGAGGCCTTCGACCTGCTCCACGGTGACGCGCTCGCCCTCGGGCAGGGGCCCGGACAGGGAGCGGGCCATCCACAGCTCCCCGTTGATGCGCACGGTGCCTCCTTGCCCCTCCGCCAGCGCCTCCGTCACCACGGCCTCCTGGCCCAGCATGGCCTCCACGCCGGTCTTCAAGTGCACGGCGTCCCGCATGAAAACGTGCTTGAAGAGGGTGCGGGACGCGCCGAACAGGGCGGCGGACACCAGGGTGAAGACGACGAGCTGGCTGTTGAAGCCCAGGCCCGCCCCGGCCATCAGTGAGGCCATCAGCGCGCCCACGGCGAACCAGAGCGTCACGAAGCCGGAGAGCTTGATCTCCATCACCCCCAGGGCGATCGCGGCGATCAGCCAGAGCTGCCAGGCGGTGGGGTCCATGGGGTCCTTGTTTGGCAGCCGCTTCGGCCGCCTGTCAAACCGGGCGGCCGGGCATCAGGAATCAATCCGGCAGGAGGGTGGGTTCCGGGCAGGGACTTAAGGGCGCCTGAGCCTGGGGAAAAGCCGATGCCATACCTGTCCATCCGTGGCGCTCGACTGTACTACGAGGACACCGGGGGGAGTGGAGAGCCGGTCCTCTTCAGTCACGGGCTGCTCTGGGACTCCCGCCTGTTCCACAGGCAGGTGGAGGCCCTCCGGGGCCACTACCGCTGCATCGTGTACGACCACCGGGGCCAGGGACTGAGCGAGGCCCCGCCTGGTGACTCGGTCATCGACCTGCGCACGGTGTACGAGGACGCGGTGGCGGTCATCCAGGCGCTCGGCCTGGCGCCGTGTCACTTCGTGGGCCAGTCCATGGGGGGCTTCGTGGGCCTGCGGGTGGCCGCGCGGCACCCGGAGTTGCTGTGCTCGCTGTCGCTGCTGGACTCCTCCGCCGCGGCGGAGCTGCCGCTGACGCTGGCGCGCTACCGGCTGCTGACGACGCTCACGCACTGGCTGGGCTTGAGGCCGGTGGTGGACCGGATCATGTCGCTCTACTTCGGGCGCACGTTCATGCGGGACCCGGAGCGGGCCGCGGAGCGGGCGTTGCTGCGCCAGCAGCTCGTGGAGAACCCGCGCGCGGTGTGGCGCGCGATGCAGGGGGTCATCCACCGCCGCAGCGTGGAGGGGGAGCTGCACCGCATCGTGACGCCCACGCTGGTGCTGGTGGGGGACGAGGACGCGGTGACGGTGCCGGCGGTGGCGGAGCGGCTGCACCAGCGCATCCGGGGCGCGCGGCTCAAGCGGCTGCCCTGCGGCGGGCACATGTGCATCCTGGAGCAGCCCCAGGCGGTCAACGTCGCGCTGGGAGACTTCCTGGAGGAGGTGGAGCGCACCTCGCTTCAAGAAGAGGTGCTGGCGGTGGGCTAGTCTTGGTTTGCCGTGGACGTGTCTGTCCTTGCACGGCGCGCGGCTGGGATTGCGGAAGGCGTCTGGAACAACCCATGAAGTCGCCCTCTCTCTGAACGGAGATCCAATCTAGCGCCTGAACGCCCGCTCAGTATCCTGATCCGGTGTGAGCTACGCCGAGCTGGTGTGCCGGTCCCACTTCTCCTTCCTGCACGGCGCCTCCCATCCGGAGGAGCTGGTGGCCACCGCGGCGCGGCTGGGGCTGTCCGCGCTGGCGCTGACGGACCGGGACGGGCTCTACGGGGTCGTGAAGGCGCACCTCGCGGCGAAGGAGCACGGCGTGAAGCTGCTCCTGGGCGCGGAGCTGACGCTGGAGGACGGCCCGCCGGTGGTCGTGTACGCGAAGGACGCGGGCGGGTACGCGAACCTGTGCCGGCTGGTGTCCCACGGCCGGATGACGCACCCCAAGGGCGAGGCGGGCCTGCCCTGGCGCAAGGTGGCGGAGCACGCGTCGGGGCTGCTCGCGCTGTTGCCGGGCCCCGCGCCGCTGGAGGCGGTGGCGCCGCTGGCGGAGGCGTTTCCGGGCGGCTTCCACGTGGGCCTGAGCCGCTCCCTGTCCGCGGGGGACGCGGCCCGGGAGGCGCGAGCGGAAGGACTGGCCCGCGCGCTGGGCGTGCCGCTGGTGGTGCACAACGACGTGCACACGCACCACCGCGACCGGCAGCCCCTGCAGGACGTGCTCGCGTCCATCCGCCACGGGGTGACGGTGGATCAGGCGGGCACGCGGCTGTTCCCGAACGCGGAGCGGACGCTGAAGTCCCCTGGGGACATGGCGCGGCTGTTCTCGGACCGGCCGGAGGCGCTGGCGCGCACGGTGGAGCTGGCGTCGCGCTGCGAGGCCACCCTGGACGCGCTGCACTACCGCTTCCCGGAGGAGGACCTGCCGCAGGGGCGCACGGCGGATGAACACCTGCGCGTGCTCACGGAGGCGGGCCTGCGCACGCGCTATCCGGAGGGCGTGCCGCCGGCGGTGACGAAGCAGATCGACCACGAGCTGCGGCTCATCGCGGCGCTGGACTTCGCGGGGTACTTCCTGTCGCTGTGGGACATCGTGATGTTCGCGCGGGGGCGGGGCATCCTGTGCCAGGGGCGGGGCAGCGCGGCGAACTCGGCGGTCTGCTACGCGCTGGGCATCACCGCCATTGATCCGGTGCGCATGGGGCTGTTGTTCGAGCGCTTCCTCAGCATGGAGCGCAAGGAGCCGCCGGACATCGACGTGGACTTCGAGCACGAGCGGCGCGAGGAGGTGCTCCAGTACGTCTACGAGAAGCACGGCCGGCGCCACGCGGGCATGGTGTGCGAAGTCATCTGCTACCGGGGGCGGCTCGCGCTGCGCGAGGCGGGCAAGGCGCTGGGGCTGTCGTTGGATCAGGTGGACCGGCTGTCGCGCGTCGCCTCGTCGCACGGCTTCCAGGTGACGCCGGACGTGCTCCAGGAAGCGGGGCTGTCCCCGACGGACGGGCGCGTCTTGCGGACGCTGTCGGTGGCGAAGGAGCTGGAGGGCGTGCCCCGGCACCTGTCCATCCACGTGGGCGGCTTCGTGATGACGCGCGAGCCGCTGGTGGACCTGGTGCCGGTGGAGAACGCGGCGATGCCCGGGCGCACGGTCATCCAGTGGGAGAAGGACGACATCAACGCGGTGGGGCTCCTGAAGGTGGACCTGCTGGCGCTGGGCATGTTGACGGCGCTGTCGCGGTGCTTCGCCCTGATCCACAAGCACTACGGCCGCGAGCTGTCCCTGGCCACGGTGCCGCCGGAGGACCCCAAGGTCTACGACATGCTGTGCGAGGCGGACACGGTGGGCGTGTTCCAGATTGAAAGCCGCGCGCAGATGAACATGCTGCCGCGGCTGCGGCCCCGGGAGTTCTACGACCTGGTGGTGCAGATCGCCCTCATCCGGCCGGGCCCCATCGTGGGCAACATGGTGCACCCCTACCTGCGCCGCCGGCACGGCCAGGAGCCGGCGACGTACCCGAGCGAGGAGGTGCGCGGCATCCTCCAGAAGACGCTGGGCGTGCCGCTCTTCCAGGAGCAGGCGATGCGGCTCGCGATGGTGGCGGCGGGCTTCAGCGCGGGGGAGGCGGACGGCCTGCGGCGGGCGCTGAGCCACAAGCAGGCGGAGGCGCGCATCCTCCCGTACCGGGGCCGCTTCGTGGAGGGCTGCGAGGCGCGTGGCTATACGCGACAGCAGGCGGAGGAGTGGTTCGACCACTTCCGGGGCTTCGCGCACTACGGGTTCCCGGAGAGCCACTCCGCGAGCTTCGCGTTGATCGCCTATGCGTCCAGCTGGCTGAAGTGCCACTACCCGGCGGCCTTCACCGCGGCGCTGCTCAACTCGCAGCCCATGGGCTTCTACGCGCCGCACACGCTGGTGGCGGACGTGCAGCGGCACGGCGTGGAGGTGCGGCCGGTGGACGTGCGCCGCTCGAGCTGGGACTGCACCCTGGAGGACGGGGCGGTGCGGCTGGGCCTGAGGATGGTGCGGGGGCTGTCCGAGTCCGCGGGCCGGGCGGTGGAGACCGCGAGGCGGGGGGACTACGCGAGCGTGGGAGACCTGGCGCGGCGGGCGCGCATTCCCCGGCATGAGCTGACGCGGCTGGCGCTGTCCGGCGCGTTGGCGTCGCTGTGTGGGGCGCGGAGGCAGGCGCTGTGGGAGATCCAGGCGCTGGGGCCGCTGGATGCGGACGACCTGTTCTTCGGCATGGCGATGGACGGCACGGCGGTGGAGCTGCCGCCCATGGGCGTCCAGGAGCGGGTGGTGGCGGACTACGACACGGTGGGGCTGTCGCTGGAGAGGCACCCGCTGGAGCTGCTGCGGCCCATGTTGAAGCGGATGGGGCGGTGACGGCGGAGGGTT
>NZ_JBKGHJ010000523.1:0-5382 GCF_046520365.1 Corallococcus sp. 4LFB | reverse complement strand
CTTCCGGGGAGTCCACCGACGGGGCCCGGGTGCTGCGCTCGCGCACCGGTGCCCGTCCCGCGGCACGTCCCGAACCGGGGAATGCTCCGGAGCGTCCCCCGCGCGTGCTCTCCAGCCAGGCGTCCTCCTCCCGGTCCTCGGAGGGAACCCAGGTGGGCCGCAGGCGCCCCCCTCCCACCGACCGGCCGGGCCCGGATGACGCGGGCGGTCCGGGAGGGCGTGGACCGCGCGGCGGAACGCGCTAGCATCCGGTCTGCAAGGAGTGGCCCATGGCGATCGGCAAGGTAATCAAGGGGGACGGGTTGGCGGAGTCGGTGGTCGTCGCCACGTCCGAGCGACCGGCGCTGCGTCCGCCGCGCGCGGGCGTGATGAACGCCGAGGTCTTCGAGGCGCGCCAGGGCGCGCAGGGCATCATCGAGGAGGCCCAGCGCGAGCGTGAGCGCATCCTCGCCGAGGCCAGCGCGAGAAGGAGGAGCTCTTCGCCAAGGCGAAGGACCTGGGCCGGCAGGAAGGCCTCGCCCAGGCGACGGAGCTGCTGCTGCGCGCGAAGATGCAGGCCGGGGAGATGCTCCAGTCCCAGGAGCAGGACATCATCGCGCTGGCGCTGAAGATGACGGAGAAGATCCTCGGCCGCGACCTGGAGCGCGAGCCGGAGCTGCTGGTGGACATGTGCGCCGCGGCCATCGACAACCTGCGCAACGCGCGCGCCATGGTGCTTCGCGTGCACCCGAAGACGGCCGCGGTGCTGCGCGCCAAGCGCCCGGTGCTGATGGAGCTCATCGGCCGCACGGTGGACCTGGCCATCAAGGAGGACCCGGAGGTCGCTCCCGTGGGCTGCATCGTCCAGACGGAGTTCGGCACCGTGGACGCGCAGCTGCCCACGCAGCTGGAGATGCTCCAGAACCTCCTGCAGCCGGACACCGCGCGCAAGCCCGGCCCTCCCTGAGCCTCCCGGCCCGCCCCGCGCCCCCGAAGCCTCCCCGGATCCGCCATGGCCATCGACCTTTCGCGCTACTACGACCTCATCAAGGAAGCGTCCCTCGTCCGGGTGCGCGGCCGCGTCACGGAGCTGACGGGCCTCGTCATCAAGGCGAGCGTGCCCAACGTGCGCATCGGCGAGGTGGTGCTCGTCAAGAGCCGCCAGCGCGGCATGATGAAGTCGGAGGTCGTGGGCTTCGTGGGCGACGAGGTGATGCTCATGCCCCTGGGCGAGCTGTACGGCATCGGTCCGGACAGCGAGTGCATCCCCACCGGCCGCCCGCTCACCATCAAGTGCGGCGACGCGCTCCTGGGCCGCGTGCTCACCGGCATCGGCGAGCCCATGGACGGCATGCCCCTGGAGGGGGAGGGCCTCATCGACTGGCCCGTGGACCGCGACTGCCCGGACCCCTTCACCCGCCAGCGCATCGAGCGGCCGCTGCCCCTGGGCGTCCGCTGCATCGACGGGCTGCTCACCGTGGGCGAGGGCCAGCGCGTGGGCCTCTTCGCGGGCTCCGGCGTCGGCAAGTCCACGCTGATGGGGCAGATTGCCCGCAATACGCAAGCCGACCTCAGCGTCGTGGCGCTCATCGGCGAGCGTGGTCGCGAGGTGCGCGAGTTCATCGAGGACGCCATGGGCGAGGAGGGCATGAAGCGCGCCGTGCTGGTGTGCGCCACGTCCGACCAGCCCGCCCTCGTGCGTCTGCGCGCCGCGTACGTCGCCACGGCCATCGCGGAGTACTTCCGTGAGCGCGGCGGCAACGTGCTGTTCATGCTCGACACGGTGACGCGTCTGGCGCGCTCCCAGCGCGACATCGGCCTCGCCATCGGCGAGCCCCCGGCGCGGCAGGGCTACCCGCCCAGCGTCTTCTCCATGCTGCCGCGCATCCTGGAGCGCACGGGCAACTCGGCCAAGGGCAAGTGCACCGCCATCTACACCTGCCTCGTGGCCGGCGGTGACATGGAAGACCCCATCGCGGACGAGGTCCGCGGTATTCTGGACGGCCACTTCATCCTCAACCGTGAGCTGGGCGCGCGAAACCAGTGGCCGGCCATGGACGTCCTCCAGAGCCTCAGCCGTGTGATGAGCGGCATCGTCAGCAAGGAGCACAAGAAGGCCGCCGGCAAGCTGCGCGAGACGCTCGCCACCTACGAGAAGCAGCGCGACCTCATCCTGCTGGGCGCCTACCAGGCCGGCGCGGACCCCCGGACGGACTACGCCATCGAGAAGTACGACGCCATCATCGACTTCCTCAAGCAGGACACCCACTCCAACTCTCCGTACGAGGAGACCGTGGAGCAGCTCATCAACCTGTTCGCGGACTGACGCGGGCCGCCCTCCGGCCGGCCTGCATGGACGGGACGGTTTTTGGGTAGGATGCCCCCACCATGCCCCCGTACCGGTTGCAGTCGTTGCTGGACATGCGTGAGAAGGCGAAGGAGGAGGCCGAGCAGGCCTTCTCCGATGCCGTCAAGGCGCTGGCCAAGGAAGAGCAGGAACAGCAGCGCCTGGAGGCGGAGCTGGAGCGCCGCCGCAAGGAGCGCAAGGCCAAGGTCGCCGAGTACTTCCAGCAGATCATGGCCAAGGGCGCCGGCATCAACGGCATGAACATGATGGGCCGCTTCGAGGAGCGTCTGAAGGACGACGAGGCCCAGGTCGCCCTCCAGATTGAACACCAGAAGGAGGTCGTCCGGACGGCCGGCCGCCTGGTGGAGCAGCGCCGCATGCTGATGGCCGAGGCCGCCAAGGAGCTCAAGGCCATCGAGAAGAACAAGGAGAAGTTCGTCAAGCAGGTGAAGAAAGAGCGCCAGGACCGCGAGGAGCTGCAGCAGGAGGAGATCGGCAGCGCCTTGTTCCTGGCCCGCCAGCGCAAGTAACCTCCCGCCGCCTTCCGCCGAGTCTGGAGAGACGCCATGAGCCGAGTTGATGACGATCGCGATGCCGCGCGCTTGGCGGAGCGGATGATCCAGGAGCGCAAGCTCGCGGAGGCGAAGACCCAGAAGCGCCTGCAGGGCGACTCCGTCTTCTCCAAGCTGGTCCAGCAGGGCCAGGCCGAACAGGCCCTGCCCAAGCCGGTGCAGGAGCAGAAGCTGCCCCTGGGCAAGCAGGTGCTGGCGCGCCTCGCGCAGGGCCAGGGCAAGACGTTCGACGAGAAGCTGGCCCAGAAGGAGACCCCCTTCGCGAAGCCCGGGGAGACCACCCAGGGCGCCCAGCAGTCGCAGCAGTCCCAGCGCAGCGCCCAGACGCAGAACCTGTCCAAGGGCGGGGAGGCCCGCCGGTCGGAGGTCGTGGAGGAGAAGCGCTCCACGGACGTCCGCGAGGGCGACATGACCAAGGCCGAGGGACAGGCCGGCCGGCTCAGCCAGGAGAAGGGCGAGCTGAAGATCGACGTCAACGCCGGAGGTGGCAAGGGCGCGGGCGGCGGGGCCGGCAAGGAGAAGGACGACAAGGGCGGGCAGATGGCCGCCGCCGCGGGCTTCCGCTTCAACCCCGCGCTGATGGCGCCGGTGCCGGTGGCCAAGCCCAAGGACACGGCGGGCTCCGAGCGGCTGCGCGCCATGGCGAACGAGATCGCCCAGAAGATCGTCGAGCGCGTGCGTGTGGGCACCAACGCCGCGGGCAACGCGGAGTTCCAGATCGACCTGCGCGGCGACGTGCTCAACGGCCTGTCCATCAAGGTCAGCGCGAAGAACGGGAAGATCTCCGCCGTCTTCAGCGGCAACGACCGCGACACGCTGAAGATGCTGGAAGAGCAGAGCGACGGCCTGCGCAGCGCCCTGGGTGGCCGGGGACTGGCGCTTGAAAATCTGAGGTTCGAGGCGAAGACATGAGCCTGGAGCCGGACGACGAGCCCGGAGTCTTCGAGCGCACCATGTTGGTCGACACCCGGAAGCTGGGACCGCCCCCGAAGCCCGCGCAGGCTCCCGCGCCGGCCCCCGCTCCGGTCATGCCGTGGCGGCCGTTCGCCTTCTCCCACCTGGAGAAGGTGTCGCGCACGCAGGGCCAGCTGGCGGAGCGGCTGCGCTGGCTCACGCCCAACGCGGGCACGCTGGAGACCGTCTGCGCGCGCCTCAAGGCCCTGTTCGACGTGGACGTCCGGCTGTCGGTGGAGTCCGCCCAGGCGCGCCCCATGACGGAACTGCGCCGCTTCCTGGGCGACCCGTCCTTCCTGGCGGTGCTGGCCCCTGGCGCGCTCAAGGGCCGGGTCATCCTCGAAATCGAGCTGTCGCTGGCGCACTCGGCGGTGGACCTGCTCCTGGGCGGCGCCGGTGAGACGGTGGGCCTGCGGCCCCTGACGGACATCGAGGAGGGCGTGATGGGCTACGTCGTCCTGGAGGCCCTGAAGGAGCTGGTGCCCGGGCTGCAGCCCGGCGTCCCCCGGCCCCGGCTGGACGGCGTGGCGCGCGGCGTGGACGAGGTCTCCGCGCGCCTGGGCGAGGACGGCCCGATGCTGGCGGTGCACCTGAACGCGGTGCTGGGCACGCACCGCGGCATCGTGCGGCTGGTGGTGCCGTCGGCGGTGCTGGAGGCCGCCGAGCCCGCGGTGGAGAGCGCCCAGCGGCGCGACCAGCGCCGGCAGGACATGAAGGCCCACGGGCGGCGCCTGTCCGCGCTGCGCGACTTTCTGCGCGCGGAGATTGGCGTGGCGGAGCTGTCCGCCCAGGACCTGGCGTCGCTGCGCATCAAGGACGTGCTGCTCTTGGACCTGCTGTCGGCGCGGCCGGACAGGGGCGAGCCCGGCACGGCGCAGCTGCGGCTGGGCCTGGGGCGCACCGGCCACTTCGCGGCGGACGTGTTCGTGGAGAACGGCCGCTACCGCGCGCGCATCACGGACATCATCCCCGGCGAGCCGGGCAACCCCCAGGGTGGGGAGTCCGGCGGGTCGGAAGAGAACGAGGACTTCACCAACCCGGAGCTGGGCGTTCCTCCGGAACTCGAAGGGGCGGCATTGGACGACAAGGACGGAAGCGATCTGCTCAGCGACCTGCCCCTGCAGGTGGCGGTGGAGCTGGCGCGCGTGCCCATCACGGCCGAACAGGTGGTGGGCCTGCGCACTGGTCAGGTCATCGACCTGCGTCGTGGGGCAGGGGAGCCCGTGGACCTGTCGGTGAACGGCAAGGTCGTGGCCCGGGGCGAGCTCGTGGAGCTGGAGGGACAGCTCGGCGTGCGCATCATCCACCTGAGCTGACGCGCTTGTGCCCGTGCGTCACAGGGCAGGCGGGCAGGGAGGCGTGCTCGTGCCCGGGCCCGTGGCGGTCCTGACTCGGGTGCACTAGGCTCGCGCCCATCCATGGCGGTCCTCGGTCTCTTCTCCTCGCGCCTGTTGCTGGGCGCCGCGCTCCTCTTCGCGTCGCCCGCCGTCCTGGCGCAGGCGCCCGCGGCCTCCACGCCGGATGCCTCCG
>NZ_JBKGHJ010000522.1:0-5393 GCF_046520365.1 Corallococcus sp. 4LFB | reverse complement strand
TTACCGGTACGGCCCGCGCCCCGCGCGGCCTTGCCGTAGGTGGCGCCTTCCGCGGCGTCGGACTCCGTCACTTCCTCACCGTCGTCATCGAACGACGGCACGCCCTCCAGGTCCACGTCCGCGGCCGCGTCATCGTCCGCGTCCAGCGTCGCCCCGCGCTTGGCGAACTTCGGCGGACGCGTGCCGCCGTCCTGCACGCCCTTCCACTCCTTGCGCTCCGGACGCGCGTCGCGGGTCTTCGGCCCCGTCGGGGCCTTCTTGGCGGCCGCGCGCTCCGTCTTGCGCGGCGCCACCGGCGCGTCGTCGTCCATGGACAGCTCGGCGTCGTCGTCGTCCGGCCCGTTGAAGCCCGGCGCGGAACGGCCGTGACGGCGCGGCGGCAGCTTCAGCTCCGAGGCGCTCGGCTGCGCGCGGCCCTCCGCCACCTCCGTGAGCTGGTGCACCTCGGCGACCTTCAGCGGCCGCAGCTCGCCGGGGCGCAGCCCCTCCACGCCCACGCCCGCGTAGTTCGGACGGAACAGGCGCACCACCGGGTGCCCCACCGCCGCGCACAGGCGCTTGATGAGGTGCGGACGGCCTTCCGCCACGACGATCTTCAGCCAGGTGTTGCGCTCGGCCTTCTCGAAGATGTCCACCGACACCGGCGTGGCCATGCCGTCTTCCAGCCGCACGCCTCCGCGCAGCTTCTCCAGCGTGGGCATGTCCGGCACGCCCTTCACCTTCGCCAGGTACGAGCGCGGCACCTGGAAGCTGGGGTGCGTGAGCTTGTGCGCCAGCGCCCCGTCATCCGTGAAGAGCAGCGCCCCTTCCGCGTCGTAGTCCAGACGGCCCACGGGGAACAGGCGGCGGCCCGTCTCCTCCACGTAGCTGGCCACCGTGGGCCGGCCCTGCGGATCCGACAGCGTCGTCACGACGCCCACGGGCTTGTAGAGCAGGTAGTACGACGATTCTTCCGGCGGCGTGACGAGCTTCCCATCGACGGTCACCAGGTCCGTGCCGGGCTCCACCCGGCTGCCCAGCTCCGTCACCGTCTGGTTGTTCACTCCGACGCGACCGGAGGTGATGAGTTCTTCCGCGTGCCGGCGCGAAGCCACTCCCGCGCGAGCCAGGTACTTCTGCAAACGTTCCGCCGCCATGCCTTGCCTTCTTCCAGTTGTTGCCGCCCGTCACTCGGGCTTGGGCCCCTCGCTATCACCCTTCTCGGGCGAAGGGGGGCTTTCCAGGATGCTGGCGCTGACCTTCTGGCTCCGCTCCGCGGCGGCCATGGCCTCCTCCAGCTCCTCCAGCGCGGCCTCGCTCGCGGCCGCGTTCTTCTCCATCCGCTTCGTGAAGTTCGGGTCCGACAGCGCCGCCACCGTCCCCGACGCCACCGGCGCCGGCGGCGCCGCCTCCTTCTCCACGATGTCCCGGTGCTCCTGGGTCAATTCATGGAATTCGCGGAGCGTGGGCAGCGCGGACAGGTCCTTCAGCGCGAAGAACTCCAGGAACTCGCGCGTGGTTCCATAAAGAATGGGGCGGCCGACTTCTTCCCGCTTGCCCAGGATTTTCACCAGCTTGCGGTCCATCAGCGCCTTGAGCACCGCGCCGCAGTCCACGCCGCGGATGTCCTCCAGCTCCGGCCGGGTGACGGGCTGGCGGTACGCGATGATGGCCAGCGTCTCCACCGCCGCCCGGGTGAGCCGCTGCGGCTTCACCCGCAGGTAGCGCCGGACGTACTCCGCGGAGTGGGGGTCCGTGCGGAACTGCCACCCGCCCGCCACCTCGTAGAGCACCACGCCGCTGATGCCTTCCCGGTGGATGCCGGAGAGCTGATCCAGCGCCTGGAGGATGGGCTCCCTCGGGATGCCGGTGGCCTGGTACAGCTCGTCCACGGACAGGGGGCGCTCGGCGACGAAGAGCACGCTCTCCAGCACCGTGCGGATGCGGTCCGGGGAGAGGTTGCGGCTCTTGGCGACCAGCTTCTCGAAGGAGGACTGGAGGTCCGGGACGTTCTCGGTGTCGTCGGAGTCCTCCTCGATGGCGGCCGCCTCCACCCCGTCCAGCTCCGCGTCGTCGGGGCCAGGGCCGGTGACGGCGGCGATCTCCTCCTCGGAGAACTGTCCGGGGCCGCCGGGCGTGCCGGGGGCGGGCGTCTCGTCACCGTCGTCGGGACCGTTACCGGTAGTCACTCTCGTCGACCTCCGTGGGGAGCAGCTTGTCCAGCGCGTCCCCGTTGGGCGTCACCTGGATGGGGCCCAGGGGCTCCTCCTGGAAGACCCTGATGAGGCGGCGCTTCACCATCTCCAGCATGGCGATGAAGGTGATGACCACCTCCTGGCGCGTGGCCGCCTCCGTGAACAGCGCCTCGAACACCACCTGCCCGTCCTTGCGCACCCGCTCCGCCATCCGGAGGATGGCCTCCGACAGGCTGACGCGCTCCAGCACCACCTCGTGCTGCACCTTGGGCGTCAGCCGCTCGAGCACCCGGTCGAGCGCCTCCACCAGCTTGAGGACGGAAATCTCCTGAAGGCCGACCTCGTCCTCGGGGATGGGGACGGCCTCCACGGGCACCTTCCGGGCGAACACGTCCCGGTCCAGGATGTCCTGCTTGGCCAGGTGCTCCGCGGCGTCCTTGTACTTCTGGTACTCCAACAGCCGCCGCACCAGCTCCGCGCGAGGGTCCTGCGCCTCCTCCACCGCCGCGAGCGCGTCCGCCCCCTCCGGCACCTGGGCCGCGTCCTGCCGGGGCAGGAGCATGCGGCTCTTCAGGTGGGCGAGCGTGGAGGCCATCACCAGGAACTCGCCGGCGATGTCCAGGTTCAGCTCCCGCATCCGCTCCAGGTACTCGAGGTACTTGGCCGTAATCAGCGCCAGCGGGATGTCGAAGATGTCGACCCGGTGCTCCTTGATGAGATGGAGCAGCAGGTCCAGGGGACCCTCGAAGTTGGGCAGCGCCACCCGGAAGGCGTCTCCGGGCGTGCGCGGCAATCCCTCCCCGTCGGGGTCCGGCGGGAGGTCGTCGGGCGGTGGGGGCTTGCGACCTTCGCTCACCGGCCGGCGTCCTTCTGGGGGGATGGGAACTTCGTCATGCGAAAGGGTCCGAATTTCCGGCCTTTAGCGAGCGCCGGGGGGACAGACCTCCTTAGCAATGCCTCCCAGGTGGGTCAAACATTTGAACAGGAACGGGCGTTCAGGGGATTCCCACGGCCCGCCTCACCTGGTCCATCAGGCGGGTGGCTTCGGCCCGGGCGCGCTGGGCGCCGTCCTGGAGGATGCGCTCCAGCTCACCGGGGTCGTTGAGCAGCTCCTGCCGGCGCTGGCGGGCGGGGCCGAAGGTGGCGTGGAAGGCCTCCAGCAGCTTCTTCTTGTAGTCGCCGTAGCCCTTGCCGCCGGCCTTCCAGGACGCGTCCACGTCGGAGAACTCGCCGGCCGGGAGCATCAGCTTGAGCAGATCATAGAGCGGCGCGTCCGTGGTGGGCTTGGGAGCCTCCACCGGCGTGGAGTCCGTCTTGATGGACATGATGCGCTTCTTGATGTCCTTCTCCTCGCCGAACAGCTCCAGCGTGTTGCCGTAGGACTTGGACATCTTGCGCCCGTCGATGCCGGGCACCGTGGCGGAGTGCTCCTGCACGAACGCGGAGGGGAGCTTGAGGATGCCGGGGGCGTGGCCCCGCTCCTTGCCTTCCGGATCCGCCGGGTCGTAGCCGGGGACGTACTGGGTGTTGAACTTCACGGCCCAGTCGCGCGCGAACTCGATGTGTTGAATCTGATCCTTGCCCACCGGGACCTGGTCCGCGCTGTAGAGCAGGATGTCCGCCGCCATGAGCACCGGGTAGGCGAACAGGCCGAAGTCCGGGCTGATGTTGTTGGCGATCTTGTCCTTGTAGCTGTGGGCGCGCTCCAGGTGGGCCTGGGGCACCACGGTGCCGAGGATCCAGTTGAGCTCCAGGACCTCCTTCACGTCGCTCTGGCGGAAGAGGACGGCCTTCTTCGGATCCAATCCCAGCGACAGGTACGTGAGGGCCGCGTCGCGCGTCAGGTCCAGGGCCAGCTTCGGATCCCGCACGGTGGTGAGCGCGTGGTAGTTGGCGATGAAGTAGTAGGCCTCGCCCTGATCCTGGAGCTGCACGAACTGCCGCATCGCCCCGTAATAGTTGCCGATGTGCAGCCTTCCGGACGACTGGACGCCTGAGAGAATCCGCATCGCGATTCGCGCTCCGAATGACGGGTGGAGGACACGGCTCGTTCGCACACCCGCCGTCATGCTGCAACCTTCCGTTGGGACAGGTGGGCCCTTTCAACGCCTGACATTCGCGTGCCCTGCCCTCCTGGAACATTTCGCCCCGACAGGAAAAGCCCAGCAGTTTCGAGGGGTTGAGGAGGCTCGGGTCTGTCGCTACCCTGGCGGCCGGCGTAGCACGTGGCCCGCCTTGGAGGGCGCCAACGGATGGAAGCGTTCACGGGAAGCCTGGCCAGCTATCGGCTCCAGCTGGTGTTGCCTCCGCTGTTCACGACGCCCGGGTTGGAGGGGACGCTGCGGGTGGAGCGGGGCGCGGTGCGGCGGGAGTTCTACCTGCGGGACGGGCACCTGGTGGGGGTGGCCTCCACGGACCCGAGGGAGCACCTGGCGCAGGTGCTGGTGAACCTGCGCATCCTGGACGCGCCCCGGGCGGCGGCGGCGTTCGAGTCAGCGGAAGGGGCGAACCTGCCCTACGGCACGTTCCTGGTGCAGCGCTGCTTCGTTGAGCTGTCGCAGCTGACGGAGGCGATGGAGCACAAGGCGCGCGAGGCGCTGTTCGACTGCTACGCGTGGGAGTCGGGCGAGGTGGAGTTCACGCCGGGGCTGCCGTTGTCGGGGCGCGCGGTGGGGTTGCGGCTGCCGTTGAGCACGTTGCACCGGGACGCGGTGGCGCGGGTGCAGGAGTGGGCGCAGTTCCGGGACATCTTCCCGCGCCTGGACACGACGTTCCGCGTGTTCCGCGAGTTCGCGGTGGAGACCTTCTCCGAGGAGGAGGACGTGCTCCTGGACCTGGCGGCGGGCGGCGCGACGCTGGGCGAATTGCTGGCGAGCGCGAGAGAGGCTCCGTTGTTCGCGGCGCGCTGGGTGTTGCACCTGTACCGGCGAGGGGCGCTGGCGCCGCACCGGACCACGGGGCTGACGGTGGGCGAGTCCACGGAGTTCACGGAGCTGCTGGCGCTGGTGAGGGCGTTCCTGTCGTCGCGCAAGTACGACCTGGCGGTGGCGCTGGCGGCGCAGGTGCTGGAGCGGGGGCCGGTGCCGGAGGCGCACGCGCTGTACCGCGAGGCGGAGGTGGGGCTGACGCTGTCGTTGAGTGACGCGCTGTTCGCGTTGGATGGGAGGCTGGTGTTCGAGCCCATCCCCCGCCCTGCCCCGCCGGACCTGACGGCGGACG
>NZ_JBKGHJ010000521.1:0-5417 GCF_046520365.1 Corallococcus sp. 4LFB | reverse complement strand
GCTCGGTGACGGGCCCGGCGGCGGGGACGGTCCCGGCGGCCAGCGGAGAGGCGGGCACGTCACCGCCCACGGTGGGCTCGGGCATGGGGGGCAGGGGGCGGCCCCGGGGCAGCAGCTCCAGCGCGTCCGTGCGCGAGACGACGGGCCCCTCGCACAGGATGGCCAGCCGCTCCACCAGGTTGCGCAGCTCGCGCACGTTGCCCGGGTAGTCATACGCGCTCATCACCGCCAGCGCGTCCGGCGACAGCGCCAGCGGCCGCCGCCCGTTCTTCGCGCAGGCCTCGCGCAGGAAGGTGTCGATGAGGTCCGGCAGGTCCTCGCGGCGCTCGCGCAGCGGCGGGGAGTGAATCTGCACGACGTTGATGCGGTAGTAGAGGTCCTCGCGGAAGCGCCCCGCGGCGATCTCCTTCTCCAGATTTTTGTTCGTCGCGGCGATGACGCGCACGTCCACCTTGAGCGTCTCCGCGCCGCCCACGCGCTCCAGCTCTCCCTCCTGGAGCACGCGCAGCAGCTTCGACTGCATCGCGGCCGGCATGTCGCCGATCTCGTCCAGGAAGAGGGTGCCCTCGTGCGCCAGCTCGAACTTGCCGCGCCGCACGCTCACCGCGCCGGTGAAGGCGCCCTTCTCGTGGCCGAACAGCTCGCTCTCGATGAGGTCGTGCGGCACCGCGGCGCAGTTGAGCTTCACGAACGGCCCGCCCTTGCGCCGGGAGTGCTGGTGCAGCGCGCGCGCGATGAGCTCCTTGCCGGTGCCGTTCTCACCCGTGATCAGCACGCGCCCCTCGCTGGGCGCCGTCCGCTGGATGAGGGAGAAGATGCGCTGCATGGCGGGCCCGCCGCCCACCATGTCGAAGCGGCCCAGCTGCGCGCGCAGCTCCTGCAGCTCCTCCATGGCGGCCTGGTGCTTGAGCGCGTTGCGCAGCGCCACCAGCAGCCGGTCCCTCGCCAGGGGCTTCTCCAGGAAGTCGCGCGCCCCCAGCTGCGTCGCCTTCACCGCCGTGTCGATGGTGCCGTGGCCCGACATCATGATGACGGGCAGGTCCGGCTTGAGGGCCGTGAGCTTCGAGAGCACCGTGAGGCCGTCCATGTCCGGCATCTTCACGTCCATCAACACCGCGTCCACGGGGCGCGCGCTCACCACGTCCAGCGCCACCTGCCCGCTGCTGGCCAGCTCCGTGCGGTAGCCGGCCAGCTGCAGCGACTGGCTCAGGGTGAGGAGGATGTTTTTTTCGTCATCGACGATGAGGACGGCGGCGGGCATGGGCAAACTGCTCACACTCTCACGGAAATAATCGGAGCATCAAGCGTCTCGTGCCGCACGGAGGCGCAGCGAAAGGACAAATCTTTTGACTCCCCCCGGTGGGTCCGACTACACGCGACAGGCCCTGGCCCGCCTCCCTGTGGGCCTCTCTTTTCCCGTGGTTGCTGTGGAGGAATGATGCGTCGGATTTCGCTTTGGGCCGGGTTTGCCCTCGCCGTGGCAGTGCTGACCGGGTGCCCGCCCACCTACCCCAAGTGCAACAACGACGAGCAGTGCCAGGAGAAGGGCGAGGTCTGCGTCCAGGGCCAGTGCCAGGAGTGCGCGACGGACGCGAACTGCCGTGAGGGCTTCACCTGCCAGGCCAACAAGTGCGCGCCCAAGCCGCCGGAGTGCACCACGGACGCGGCCTGTGGCACCGGCCGCATCTGCGAGGCCGGCAAGTGCGCCGAGGCCCAGTGCAAGGACGACTCCACGTGCAACGGCGGCAAGTGCGAGGCCGGCCGCTGCCAGGCCCCCAAGGACACCTGCTCCGCCAACACCGACTGCGGTGAGGGCCAGGAGTGCCAGTCCGGCAAGTGCGTGACGGCGGACGCCTCCTCGCGCTGCGACTACTCGCCGGTGCACTTCGGCTTCAACGAGGCCACCCTGGACTCCAGCGCGCAGTCGCGCCTGGGGGAGCTGGCGGCCTGCATCAAGGCCAGCCAGGGCAAGATCACCCTGGGCGGCCACGCGGACGAGCGCGGCACGGAGGAGTACAACCTCCAGCTGTCCAACCGCCGCGCCGCGGCCGTGAAGCGCTACCTGACCGACCTGGGCGTGCCGGGCAACCGGCTGTCCACGGTGGGCTATGGTGAGACCCGCCCGGTGTCCAGCGCGTCCACCGAGGAAGGCTGGGCGGAGAACCGCCGCGTGGAGTTCCAGCGCTAGTTCTGGGGTAGGCTCTGGGGCGCATGGCCGCCCTAGAGTCGGAAACACGCCAGTCCTATCTCGTCTTCGCGTGTGGAAGCAGTTGGTACGCGGTGCCCGCGGAAGCCGCGGCGGAGGTCGTCACCTTCCCCGAGCTGACGCGGGTACCGGGTTCCCCGCCCCACCTGCTGGGTGTGTTCGCGCACCGGGGTGAAGTCATCCCCGTCGTGGACATGAGCCTGCTGGTGGGCGGGCTCACCGCCGGGTCCCGCCGCGCCGTCCTGGTGCGGCTGTCCCGGGGCACGCTGGCCCTCACCGCCAGCAACGTCGCCGGTGTGTCCGCGCTCATGGGACCGCTGGAGCCCCTGGGCCCTTCCGGCGTGCACGTCCACCTGCGCGGCCCCGTGAAGAGCGGCGCGCGCGACGTGGCCGTCATCGACCCGGAAGGCCTCTTCGACCACCTCAGCCAGGGCGGCTAGCCCCATGCTTCCCGCGGGCCGGGTCGAGGGGACGCTCCTGTGCCACGTGGGGCCGCACCGCATCGCCTTCGAGGCGGGCGAGGTGGCCTCCATCGCCGCGCCGGACGCGGGCATGGTGTCCGCCCACCGGGCCTTCCAGGGCGCCGGCGGTGCCCAGCGCGTGCTCGTGACGGCCACCGGGGGCACGGTGGGCGTGGACGGGCTGGAGATTGATTCGGAGGTGCTGTCGGTGCTGCCGCCCTCGCCGGTGGTGGCCGGGGCTTCCGGGGGCAGCCTGCGCGGCTTCGTGCTGACGCGCGGGGTGCTCTGGCCGCTCTTGCGCCTGGAGGACTTCCAGCGCTACCTGCTGGACCTGGCCGCGGAGGGCGCATGACGCCGCCGCCGGAGCTTCGCGCGCTGGGCCGCTGGACGACGCGGCCGCGCATCCCGGGCAGCTGCCTGGGCGTGGGGGTGGCGTTCCTGCACATCCACCTGTCGCACACGCTGCCGGAGGCCGGCCGCACGCCGCTGACGGGGCTGATGTTCTGCGCGCTCGCGCTGTTCATCAGCGTGGGGTACGCGCGCGACACGCGGGCCCTGCGCACGCTGTTCGCGCTGGGCGAGGGACGGCTGCCCGTCACGTCCGAGCACCTGCTGGTGGCGGTCCAGGAGGTGGCGGCCATCCCCGGCCGCAGCTTCTGGTTCGTGATGCAGGGGTGGCTGGGCGGCACGCTGACGGTGGCGCTGGCCTTCCCCCTGCTGGCGCACGTGCCGTGGACGGAGGGCGTGCGGGTGACGGTGCTGGGGCTGTCCATCGGCCCCTTGAGCGCGATGCTCGTCTACCTGATGGTGGTGCGCCGCGCGCGGGCCACGCTGGAGCGGCTGGTGGAGCTGGGGCTGTCGCCGCTGGAGGTGCTGGCCGCGCTGCCGCCCCGGCGCATGCACATCCGCCGCCGCCTGGTGGTGTTCACCGCCATCGCGGTCCTGAGCCCGTCCCTCTTCATCCTGGACGTGGCCTTCACGCGCACGGTGACGGTGGTGGACGCGTGGGCCCAGGCCACCACGCCGGCGGCGCGGGCGGAGGTGATGGCGCGGGCGCGCGAGGGCGGGGGGCCGCCGCTGGGGCTCATCTCGGGGCTGGTGACGCTGCTCATCCTGGGCACCGCGGCGCTCGCGGGCACGGCGCTGTCGGAGCCCCTGCGCGCCATCACCGAGGACGCGACGCGCATCGCGCGCGGCGAGGTGCGGCCCCCGCGCGTCATCCACGCCGAGGACGAGGTGTGGGCCACCTCCGCGGCCTTCACCCAGATGCAGGTGCAGCTGGTGCAGGCCCTGTCGCAGCTCAAGCGGGCGGGCATCCAAATCTCCTCCACGACGGAGCAGCTGGTGGCCACCAGCACGGAGCAGGAGGTGGGCGCGGACGAGCAGGCCGGCGCGCTCAACGCCACCAGCGCCACCACGGAGGAGCTGGCCCGGTCCGCGCAGCAGATCGCCGACAACGCGGAGTCCGTGTCCGCCATCGCGGAGACGACCTTCGGCGCGGCGCAGTCCGGCCAGCGCGGCGCCACCGCCTTCCTGGGCGCCATGCAGCGCATGAAGGAGGACAACGAGGCCATCGCGGAAGCGGTGGTGCGCCTCAACAAGCGCGTGCAGCAGATTGGCAAGGTGGTGGAGTTCATCAACGAGATCGCCGACAAGTCCGACCTGCTGGCGCTCAACGCGGAGCTGGAGGGGACGAAGGCGGGCGAGGTGGGGCGGGGCTTCTCGCTGGTGGCGGCGGAGATGCGCCGGCTGGCGGAGAACGTGCTGGAGTCCACGAAGGAGATTGAAGGGCTCATCGAGGAGGTGCGCGAGGCCTCCGCCGCGGCGGTGACGGTGACGGGCGGCGGGGTGCGCGCGGTGGAGACGGGGACGGGGCTGGCGGAGCAGGTGTCGGAGTCGCTGCGGCAGATCGTGAGCCTGGCGGGGCAGACGTCGGACGCGGTGCGGATCATCTCCCGGTCCACGCAGCAGCAGCAGACGGGCACGGATCAGCTCGCGGACACGATGGCGGACATCCTGCGCATCACCCAGCAGAGCCTCAACGCGACGAAGCAGGTGGGCGCGGCGAACGGCGACTTGCTGGGGCTGGCGCAGGACCTGCGCGGGGTGGTGGAGCGCTTCCAGATCCACCAGGCGACCCTGCGCAAGGGGGACGGCGGGTGAACCCCAGCGAACGGCTCCTCAAGCAGTTCCGCGACCTGGTCACGGTCCGTCTGGAGCGCATCAACCGCTCCCTGATGGAGCTGGAGTCCGGGGGCAACCTGGAGGCCGGGCAGCGGGTGCTGCGCGAGCTGCACGGGCTCAAGGGCGAGGCCCGGATGATGGGCTTCAGTGAAATCAACACGCTCGCGCACGAGATGGAGGAGCTGGTCCGGTGCGCGGAGCCCCAGCGCTACCGCCTGTCCTCGGAGTCCACCGACGCGCTGCTCGCCACGGCGGACACGGTGCTCGCGCTGTCGGGCGCGCTCCAGGCGGGGGAGCCGCTGCTGGCGGTGGAGACGCTGGTGGCGACGCTGCAGCAGCAGGTCGTCGTGGAGTCCGCGCGGTCGCCGGGAGCCTCCCGTCCGGACGAGGGCGGCCGGGCCGCGAAGGGAGAGGGGACGCAGGGCGCCTCGCACCTGTTCGTGCCGGAGCGCCGGGAGCCGTCGGGAGGCGTGGTGGTCCCCGCGCACTGGGGCGTGCCGGCCTCGCGCCCGGACGCGCCGGCAGGAGGCGCCTCCCCGGCGACCGCCGCATCGCAATTCCTCGCC
>NZ_JBKGHJ010000520.1:0-5419 GCF_046520365.1 Corallococcus sp. 4LFB | reverse complement strand
GCCGGCCGCGCGCCGGGACAGGCGTCGCCGTGGAGGCCGTCCTTCGACGCGCTCTTCCCGTCCACGCCCCCGGCGCCCACCGTGCCGGAGGTGCCCGGCAGGGAGCTGGTGGCGCGGGTGACGGACATCCTGGAGGCGGTGGGCGAGGCCGCGTCGCTCGCCCCCGCGGACCGGCGCGCGACGGAGAGCGTGGTGCTCCTGCAGCACCTGCTGTCCGTCTACGGACTCACGCCCGCGCGCTACCTGGCCGTGCTGTCCGGCGGTGCGCGTCCGGTGGGCGAGGCGTTGGAGCGGGTGCGGCTGCTCTGCCGCCCGTTCGGGTAGGCTTCGGGGCACGCGCCATGTTCGGCTTCCTCAAACGCAAGAAGACGCCTCCGGCGCCCGTGGACCCGCTGGCCACGTTCGACCGGCTCATCGAGGACCTGGAGCGCCAGGCGGCCGAGGTGCGCAAGTCCGCCGCCACGCTGCTGGCGCTCAAGGGCGAGCTCTCCCGCGGCGTGACGCGCTACACGGCCCGCCTGGGCGACATCGCCGGGCGGCGCCAGACGGCGCATGACCGGGGGGACGCCAAGGGCGTGGGCGTGCTGGAGCGCGACCGCGTGCAGACCGAGCGCCTGCTGGAGTCCACGCGCGAGTCGCTGCGGAGAGCGGAGCGGGACTCGGAGCTGCTGCTCGGCGCGGCCAGCGAGCTGGGCGAGCGCGTGGCGGACCTGCGCATCGAACGCGAGAGCGCCTCCGCGCGGATGGCCGCGGGCGGCGTCGTCACCGAGGCGCTGCGCGAGCAGGTGGAGCGCTTCGACCGGGTGATGGCGCTGGAGGCCGCGCGCGACGAGGTGGAGAAGGCGCACGCCTTGGCGGACATCTACCGCGAGGAGCACCGCCCCCCCGCGACGCCCGAGCGCGCGAAGTAGGGGAGCGCTAGTTCCGCCGCGCCGTCTGGTGCAGCTCCAGCACGATGTTGCCGCCCTTGAGCAGCCGCACCGCGCCGGACGTCTGGCTCACGACGAGCGCGATGCAGTGGGTGGTGGAGGTGATGCCCGCGGCGGCCGCGTGGCGCGCGCCCAGGCCCAGGGGAATCTTCACCGTGTCGTCGTTGGCGGACAGGTAGCGGCCCGCGGAGAGCACCACGCCGTCCTCGCGGATGACGAACGCGCCGTCCAGCACGGAGAAGTTCTTGATGGCGTCGCGGATCTTCGGGTCGAGCACGTTGCGCTCGGACTCCGACAGGCCCTGGAACGGGTTGATGGTGAGCTGCCGGCTCTTCTCCAGCACGGCCGTGTGGTCGCCAATCGTGATGATGGTCCCGATGGGGTGACCCTCGAAGCCCTCCTGGCCAATCTGGAGCGCCAGCTGGATGAGCGCGTCCACCACCTGCGAGTTGAACTCGTCGCCCAGCTTCACGCCCTCGATGGCCAGCCGGTCGTCCAGCGACCCGCCGATGCGCATCTGCATCAGCGTGTCCGGCGCGCGGCCCACCTTGCCCGTCATGCAGAGCACGAGGTCGCCTTCCTTGAACGCCCCCTGCGACAGCGCGGACACGAGCGCCACCTTCACCCGCTCCGTGCGCGAGTAGTCGTACGCGGGGATGACGAGCGCGCGGAACTTCTTGTGCTGGTGCTCCTGCGCCAGCTTGTCCAGCGTCACCGCGTACACCAGCTTCTTGCGCGCGGGCTTACCCCGGAGGTCCTCCGGCGGAATCGGCGTGTCGCTGATGTAGAGGAAGTGGTCGACCTCGCTCTTGGCGGCCAGGGAAAGCGCCGAGCGCAAGAATTCCCGATCGAACTTCGTGTTGTCGCTCAAGGGGCCCCTCGTGCACCCACGTTTTGAAGCAGGTCAGCTTGACACTGGGAACTGGCTGAATAAAGCTTTCGGGCCCTTTTTTTCGGGGTCAGGCCCCCTCTACCCGTCCAACGGAGCCGCAGGCTGTGAACCAGAAAGATCTCAAGCGTTACAAGAAGATGCTCGAGGACAGCAAAGCGAGCCTGCTCGAAAGCGCGAAGAAGACCCTGGTGGAGGAATCGTCCTTCGACACGGACGACCTGCCTGACGAAATCGACCAGGCCGCCTCCGAGTACACCCAGTCCATGGTCTTCCGTCTGCGCGACCGGGAGAAGTTCCTCCTGCAGAAGATCGACGCGGCGCTCAAGCGCGTGGAGGACGGCACCTTCGGCATCTGCGAGCGCTGCGAGGAGGACATCTCCCCCAAGCGCCTGGATGCGCGTCCGGTGACGACGCTCTGCATCCGCTGCAAGGAGGAGCAGGAGAAGAAGGAGAAGTCCTACGGCTGAGGCCGTGGCTTCTTTGGACCGCACGGCGCTCCACGGCCCGTGCGGTCCACGTCTCCTGTCGCGAAGAGCGAAGTGAAGTCGCGAAGTCGCTTCAGGCCGCCACGGGCTGGATCTCCACCCGCAGCAGCTGACGGCCGATGAGAAAGTGGTCGCCGTTGTCGACGAAGGTCGGCCCCGCCAGGCGGATGAACGTGCCGTTGGACGAGCCCACGTCGCGCACCATCAGCCGGTCCCCCCGCACCTGCAGCAGCGCGTGCCGCCCGGACACGAAGCCGTCCGTGGGGAAGGCGATGTCGCCCTGCTCACGACCCAGCAGGTTGTCGCCGTCCTTGAGCGGGTAGGCCGCGCCGCGCAGGCCGCCCTCCAGCAGCTGGATGAGCCGCAGCCGGTAGCCCGGATCCGGCGAGCCCCACACCTGCGTGCCGCCGGGCCCCAGCGCCGCGGCGGGGATGGGCTCCAGCACCAGGCGCTGACGGCCCAGGCGCAGCTCTCCGCCGGCGGCAGCTCGCGCTCGTTGCGCAGGCGCACGAAGACGCCGTTGGCGCCGCCCACGTCCTCGATGGCGAGCCTTGCGCCGGAGAAGAAGAAGCGCGCCTGCACGGGCATGATGAAGGGTCGTCGTTGAGCGCGATGTCCGCCTGCTGGCCGCAGGTGAGGGTGTCGCGCTGCATGCGCACGAGCGACTCGGGGCCGCCGTCCGCCCGCACCACGCGGATGGACACCTGCGGGCGCGACGAGACGTGCGCCACGGCCATCACCATCGTCCCGGAGCGCAGCGCCGAACCACAGGCTCGGCACACAGTGGCATCCCGGGAATTCTCGGTGTCACAGCGGGGGCAATATTCCACGGCGTCCATGGGAGTTTCCCTTCTAGCAGGCCCGCGCCGCGTTGGGGGGCCCGAGAAGCGCACGGCTTGCTCCCCACCCGAGGGGCATGGTGAAGTCCCGGCCCCACCGACTGGACGCTGACGTGTACTGCCCTTCCTGCGGCGCTGACGCCGAAGACTCTTCCCGCTACTGCCCCGCCTGCGGCGCGACGCTCCTGCGCTCGGCGGAGGGCGGCGACGAATACGTGGGCAAGACGATTGCCTCCAAGTACCGGGTGGAGGCCCTCATCGGCGAAGGCGGCATGGGCAAGGTGTACCGCGCCCGTCAGCTCGCGCTGGACAAGGTGGTGGTGCTGAAGGTGCTGCGCCACACGCTCTTGTCGGACGAGCGCACCGTCGCGCGCTTCCAGCGCGAGGCCAAGGCGGCGAGCCGCCTCAACCACCCCAACTCCATCAGCGTGCTGGACTTCGGCCAGGCCGACGACGGCGCGCTCTTCATCGCGATGGAGTACGTGGCCGGGCAGGACCTGCATCAGCTCCTCAGCCGCGAGTGGCCGCTGGGCGAGGCGCGCGTGGTGCGCATCGTCCTGCAGATCCTCAGCGCGCTGTCGGACGCGCACGGCGCGGGCGTCATCCACCGGGACTTGAAGCCCGAGAACATCATGGTGGAGCAGCGCCGCAACGAGCCGGACTTCGTGAAGGTGCTGGACTTCGGCATCGCGAAGATCACCGACTCGCAGGACGAGGGCCCGGCCCTCACGCGCGCGGGCTTCGTGTGCGGCACCCCCGAGTACATGTCCCCGGAGCAGGCGCGGGGCGCGGTGCTGGACCACCGCTCGGACCTGTACGCGGTGGGCGTCATCCTCTACCAGCTGATGACGGGCCTCTTGCCCTTCGAGTCCGATTCAGCGGTGGGCTTCGCCACCAAGCACCTCACCGAGGAGCCGCCCCCGCCCACGCGCCGCCGTCCGGACGCGCGCATCTCCCCGGGCATGGAGCGGCTGATCCTCCGCGTCCTGTCCAAGGACCCGGATGACCGGCCGGCCAACGCCGCGGCCTTCAAGACGGAGCTGCTCGCGGCCGACAAGGAGCGCCGCCGCGGCGGGGCCAGCAGTGCCAGCGACACCGGCGGGCGCCGTCCCCAGGCCTCCGGCGTGCTGGCCCCCATCCCGCGCCGCTCTCAGGCGGCGCACAACGCCGCGCGCAACAACACGGGCTGGAACGACGTGACGGTGGAGGCCACCGTGCAGGGCCTGCCCAGCTCGCGCACCCCGGTCTCCGAGGAGGCCACGCTCGCGCCCGAGGGCACCCGCACCTCCGTGGTCGCGCCCGCCTCCCCTGGCGGCGAGGGCATCATCCTCTTCTTCAAGGCGCTCACCACGGTGCTGGTGCTGGGGGCGGTGGGCTTCTTCGTCTACTACTTCGGCATTGGCGCGGGCAGCGGCTCCGAGGGGAACCAGTACGTGGCGCCGCCCAACGCGCCCCGGCTGCTCACGTCGGGCTCGGATCAGCCGGACTACCTGCGGCAGATCCCCAGCAACGCGCGCAACGTGGACAAGGCGCGCAAGCTGACGCAGGACGGGGACCGCGACGTGCTGGCCGGGGAGCTGGGCCGCGCGACCTCCAGCTACAAGGAAGCCTTCAACTTCAACCCGGAAGCGGAGCTGGCCCTCAAGCTGGGCGAGCTGTACTGGCAGCGCGACAACACCGACGAGGCCCGCGGCTGGTGGGTGCGCCACCTGACCGACATGCCGACTCGCGCGCGCGTGCGTACATCGAGGTCCGGCTGGGCAGCCCGGTGGCGCGTCCCTCGGGGCCCTGAGGGCCCGGCTCGCAACCGCCGGAATCAGGCCCGGCCCGGTGGGTCCGGGCCTCCTGCCCGTCAGCCCAGCGTCTCCACCTGCATGACGTGCTGGCCCAGGCGGACGCGGTCGCCCGGGCGCAGGGGCCGCTCCGTCGCGGGCGGGATGCGCACGAAGGTGCCCAGGCCGCCGGACAGGTCGCGCAGCATCGCGCCCGTCGCGGTGGGGCTCAGCTCGCAGTGGCGGCCGGCGAGCCCCTCGTCATTCGGGTACGCCAGGTCGCAGTGCGCCTGCCCGATGGTGAGCAGCGCCGCGGCCGTCACCACCGCGCGGCCCGCCCTGCCACCCATGTGCACCTCTTCCACGCCGTACAGCGCCTGGCCGAGCGGCACCGGCGAGCCATATGGGTTGGGCCGGCCCGGCGCGGGCGGAGGGGCCTCCACGCGGCCGGTGAAGCGGAACAGCCGCTGGCCGGCGCTGAAGAGGGCGCGCGGCGCCAGGG
>NZ_JBKGHJ010000051.1:0-26875 GCF_046520365.1 Corallococcus sp. 4LFB | reverse complement strand
CGCTGAAGGCGGCGGACCTCTACCTGGCCTTCGCGTGCGCCCGGGGGGGACGCGAAGGCGCTGAGGGGGCTTTGAGCAGCACTGCGTACCGGAGCTGGAGGCCGCGCTGGCGCGCCTGCGCCTGTCGCGCGGCGAGCAGGACGAGCTGATCCAGGAGCTGCGGCGGAAGCTGCTGGTGGCGGAGAACGGCGCCGAGCCGCGCATCAGCCTGTACCGGGGCAAGGGCGAGCTGCGGCGGTGGGTGCGCTCGGTGGCGACCCGCGAGGGGCTGGTGCGGCTGCGCACCCACACGCCCGAGGCGGGCATGGAGCAGGAGTTCTTCGACGCCTTCCCCTCGGCCGCGGAGGACGTGGAGCTGCAGCAGGCCCGGCGCGAGTACCAGGTGGAGTTCAAGCGCGCCTTCGAGGACGCGCTGCGCACCCTGGAGCCCGCGGAGCGCAACCTGCTCCGGCGGCACTTCATCGACGGGCTCACCACGCCCCAGTTGGCGGCGCTCCAGGGCGTCCACCGGGTGACGCTGTTCCGGCGGCTGCGCCAGACGTGCGACGCGCTGGTGGAGCGCACGCGGCAGCGGCTGCTGGAGCGGCTGCCGGTGACCGAGCGGGAGCTGGCGAGCCTCGACCGGCTCATCCGCAGCCACCTGGACGTGAGCCTGGAGCGCCTGCTCCCACCCGAGTAGCCCCACCCGAGTAGCCCCTCTGGCGCGCCGGTTTCGTGCACCCCGGAATGCAACCGGAAATTCCGGGGCGCGTCCTCCAGGACATCAGCCGTCTTCCTGGAGATCGCCCATGAGCATCAACGTGCGTCCGAACAGCCCGAACCTTCCGGCCCCCCGTCCTGCCGCCGCGCCCCCCGGGAAGCCGGCTCCCACGAGCACCCAGGTGGCCCAGGCGGCCCCGAAGGGCAACGCGGCGCCGGTGGACCTCAACGCGCGCATCAACACGGTGAACGCGAAGGTGGCGGAGCTCGCCGCGTGGGCCACCGTGGGCCACACCGTCATCGACCAGAGCGTCAAGTCGCTGTTGACGCCGTCCCAGCGGGGCGTGGAGACGGCGCTCAAGGTGCTGCCGCGGATGGTGGCCCAGCGCCAGAACTTCGCCCGGGCGATGGACGTCACCATCAACCAGTCCAAGTGGCTGATGCAGCAGCCCTCGGTGCGCAACAACCCGGCCTTGCTGAACAAGGTGAAGACCCAGCTCCAGACGGCGCAGAACATCAAGGCCCGGGAGCTGGCGGGCTTCAACTCCCGCATCGGCAACGTGCAGCGCTTCCTGGGCAACAACGCCTCGCTCGTCAATGGCCCGCTGGCCACCGGCCTGGCGCGGCTGGGCACCGCCATCAACATCGTCGGCGCCGGCGCCACCGGGGTGAGCGCCTACCAGTCCAGCCCCGCCACCACCGACGTGGGCCGCGCGGTGGACGGGCTGCTGTCGGGGGCCGGCAACTACGGGTTGGCCACCCTCATGGGTTCGACTCCGCCGGGCGCGGTGCTGGTGGCGCTCGATGGCGTGACGGGCGGCAACATGTCCGGCTCGATGACGAGCGCCACGAATTCGGCCGCGGCGCTGCTGGACGTGGCCATGACGGGGCGGCTGGACGCGGCCGGGGGCCTCAACGACAAGAACCGCACGGGAGGCAACGGCGCGCTCATCCAGGCGGCGGCCCACGTCTCCGAGGCGCTCTCCACCCTGGGCGACCCGGCGAAGATGGCCGACTTCAGCGAGCGCGCGATGAACGGCGACATGGGCGTGGTGGCCCAGTTCGCCTCCCACCTGGGGAACGCCCTGGGCATGCCGGTTCGCTGGGGCCTGGAGCTCATCCAGGGCATCCGCAGCCGCATCGGCTTCTAGGGCAACAGCGGGCGGGCCCCACGGCGACGCGGCCGGGCAGCGGCAAGGTGCGCGTCGCCGGAGGCACCGCCAGCGCCTACACCTCCGACGCCTTCCAGAGCGAACTGCGCTTCCTTTGGCGCCCAGTCCAGCCCGTCCATCGTCGGGACCTGGGACTTCCACTACACTCCAGGCACCGCCTCAAGCCCGCGCCCCTGGAGTCCGCATGATGCTCTTCGCACCGAAGGTGTTCCCCAAGCTGTCCACGCTGAGCCACGCGGGACGCTCGATGTACATCTGGGTCTACTACACCATCCCGCTCGCCTTCACGCTGCTGCTGGTGCCCGGGCTGTTCCTCAAGGTGATGGGCATCTCACCCGGGGCCGCGGACGGGGACCTGTTCTTCATGCGGCTCGCGGGCGCGCTGCTGGTGTCCATGTCGTTCATGTCCCATCAGGCGGCCATCCTGGACATGCGCCAGTTCTTTGTCTGGGCGGTGATGGGGCGCACGTTCATCGTGGGAGTGCTCATCGTCTGCACGGCGCTGGGCCTGTGCAATCCCATCGTCACCTTCTTCGGCTGCATCGACTTCAGCGGCGCGATGTGGACGCTCATGGGGATTCGCCGCGACGAGGCCGAGGCGCGCGGGCAGCAGGCGGTCATCGCCCAGCCCACGCCCTGATTCCAGACGACTTCTCTCCACGCGCGCCCTCTCGAACCCGCCATGACCACCGCGACGCCGCTGCCGGCCTCCCCTCCCCCTCCGGCCTGGAATCGGGCCTTCCGCAACATCTCCCACCAGCACGGCTTCCAACCCCTGCGGGTGGAGGGACACCTCCCCGAGGGCCTCCGCGGGACGCTGTTCCGCCTGGGCGCGTGGACGTTCGACGTGCACGGGGCGCCGCTCCAGCACTGGTTCGACGGTGACGGCGGCGTGATGGGCGTGCGCTTCGGGCCGGACGGCGTCCAGGGCGCGGCCCGGCTCGTGGACTCGCGCACCATGGTCACGGAGCGCAAGGCGGGCCGGCAGCTGTACGGCAGCTACGCCATGCCCACGCCGCTGCGCAACAAGCTGCTCAACCCCCAGAAGAACAACGCGAACACGGCGCTCTTGCCGTGGAACGGCCGGCTGTACGCGCTGCACGAGCCGAACCTCCCCGTGGAGCTGTCCCCGGAGGACCTGACCACCCTGGGCGAGACGAACCTCGACGGCGCCGTGCTGAAGTCGTTCTCCGCGCACCCCCACCGCGTCCCGTCGCGAAAGACGCGCTACAACTTCGGCCAGCACCACGGCCGGGTGAACACGCTGGAGCTGTATGCCCTGCCGGACGACGACAAGGCGCGGCACCTGGGGTCCGTGCCGCTGCCCGGCGCGACCATGGTCCATGACTTCACGGTCACGGACCGCTACCTCGTCTTCTTCCTGCCGGCGATGAGCATCAACGTCTTGAAGATGCTGCTGCGCATCGGCGCGTTCGCGGACAACGTCTCCTTCCGGCCGGGCGCGGCGTCGGA
The DNA here is from genome assembly GCF_046520365.1 of Corallococcus sp. 4LFB. Taxonomy (NCBI): domain Bacteria; kingdom Pseudomonadati; phylum Myxococcota; class Myxococcia; order Myxococcales; family Myxococcaceae; genus Corallococcus; species Corallococcus sp. 4LFB. The sequence continues at coordinate 23,531 of NZ_JBKGHJ010000051.1, read as the reverse complement.
GGTGGTGGTGGTGCCCATCGACGACGTGGCGCACCCCATCCGCATCCCCGCCGACTCCTTCTTCAACTGGCACTTCTCCAACGCCTACGAGGACGGCGACACGCTGGTGGTGGACTACGTGCGCTACCCCGACTTCGCGTCCAACCAGTGGCTGGGGGACCTGCTGCGCGGCAATCCCTCCACCGACGCCGACGGCATGCTCCACCGCGCGCGCATCGACCTGAAGGCCCGCACGTTCCGCAGCGAGCCCCTGCTGGACCTGAGCTGCGAGTTCCCCCGCGTCGCCCCCAGCGTGGAGTGCCGGCCGTACCAGGCGGTCTACCTGGGCGCGCACGGCACCCAGGAGGCCCGGCGCGGCCTCTATGACGCGCTGGTGCGTCTGGACCTGGGCAGCGCCGCGTGACGCGGGCCGCGCTGGAAGCAGGCCAGTACCCCTCCGAGCCCGTCTTCGTGCCCCGCCCCGGCTCGCGGACCGAGGACGACGGCTGGCTGCTCACCCAGGTCTTCGACACGAAGACGGACACCACCCACGTGGCCGTGCTGGACGCCGAGCGGCTGGACGCGGGTCCCGTGGCGCGCTGCCACTTCGAGCACGCCCTGCCCCCCACGTTCCACGGCACGTTCGTCCCCGCCTGAAGCCGGGCCGGACGCGGGGCACTCACCGGGCGCGGAGGAACGCCTTGACGCTCGGGGCCTGGACCTTCTGGGACTCGATGCACAGCCGGATGGACTCCAGGGCCCGGGCGAGCGCGCGCGGACCGCCTTCAATCTTGTCCACGCGAGGCTTGAGGAACGTCTCCACCTGCGCCAGGTCGATGTCGTTGCAGAGGTTCCCCGTCTGTCCAATCAGCCTGCCCAGTTCATCCGAGCGCAGCCGCTGGGTCAGTGCATCGAAGTGCGTCTGGTAGAAGTTCCAGGCCAGTGACTGCGACTCCGGCATCATCAACGCCATCCCCAGGATGCCCTGCGAGTCCCGCACATCGAAGTCCGGCGAGACCACGACCCCCAGCGCTCGCCACAGCAGGTCCGGGTTCCGGAAGTACGACAGGGACGCCAGCAGCCGGGTCCGCTCGCCGCGGTCCTGCTCCTTCTTCGCCGCCTCCAAGAGCGCGTCGAACAGCGCCGCATCGCCATGCGTCGCCGCCCGGGGCAGCGCGCTGCCGAACGCCTCCGGGTCCACCGACTTGCGGTCCGCCAGCCATGCGCGCACCAGGGGCAGCGCTTCCTTCACCAGCCGCGGATCCTCCCCGGTCCCGCCAGCCAGCCGGAGGAACAGCGAGCGCGACTCCTTCACCGAGTCGTCCTCGCCCGGCTTCGGCACCCAGCCCATGGCCCTCGCGCGTGCGGAGTAGAGCGACGCCACCCACGCTCGGAAGCGCTGGCGCTCCTCCGGGGTGAGCTGATCCACGCGCACGTGAGCGAGCAGCGAAGCGCCGCTCTGCACCACCAGCCGGTTCGGTGATTTCGCGGAGGCAGGCACCGCCTTCAGCGCCTCGCCCAGCGGCAGGTCGCCCCGCTCCACCGCCGCGTCCACGTCCGCCCAGAGCGCCACCTGCTCCGCCGGAGTGAAGGCGGCGACCGGGGTCGCGAGCAGCTTCGTCAACTGCTCGCGCGTGTAGCCGCTGCGGTAGTAGCCCGTGCCGCCCGCGTTGAGCAGCACCCACGCCGGGCACTGCTTCGTGGGCAGCGCCACCTCCGCCGTGGCCCCCTGCAACATCGAGCACACCCGCGACGACTGCGTGCCCGTCCCCACGCGAAGGCACACGGGCACCTGCCACTCCTGCTTTGCGTCCGCCTTGGAGCCCACGGGCAGGTAGCGCTCCTGCGACAGCTTCACCGTCGGCGCGCCGCCCGCGGGGCACGACAGCTGCGCGCTGATTCGCGGCGCCCCTTTCTGGACGATGAACCCACCGAAGGACCGCGCCACCTCCGGCCCCGCCGCCTGGGACAGGTCCGCGAGGAAGTCCTCCAGCGTCGCGACCTTCCACGCGTGCTCGCGGACATAGCCCCGCAGCACGTCACGGAAGCGCTCCGGCCCCAGCCAGGCCTCGTACATGGCGATGACGGACGAGCCCTTGTCATAGGTCGTCCCGTTGTCGAACGAGCCCACGATGTCGTCATTGCTCTCCACCGGCTTGCGCACGGGCAACGCCGCCTCCAGCGCATCCGACGCCAGCGCGGACCGCGTCGCGGACATGGCGCGCTCCTGCTGGTAGTCCCAGGACGGCTCCAGCCGGTCCACCGTCTGCCGGTCCAGCCACGCGGTGAAGGACTCGTTCAGCCAGATGTCGTTCCACCACGCGCAGGTGACGACGTCGCCGAACCAGTAGTGCCCCAGCTCATGGTTGGCGATGACCGCGTAGGACTTGCGGCGGGCCAGCGTCTCCTCCTCGGGCCGGATGAGCGTGAGCGGCTGCCCGAGCGCGACGATGCCCGGGTGCTCCATGGTGCCCCAGTACCGGGGCACCACGGCCACATCCAGCTTCTCGTAGGGATACGGCTGGTCGAAGAAGTCCTCCAGGCCCTTCACGATGCGCGGCGTGATGCTGGCGGCGTAGCGCGTCTCCGCGCCCCGGCCCTTCGGGACGACGAAGCGCAGCGGCACGTTCGTGCGGCCCACGGTGCCCGCCTCCACCACGTCGAACGGCCCCACCATGAAGGCCACGAGGTAGCTGGGCATCGGCTTGCTCTCCGCGAAGGTGACGCGCTCCAGCCCGTCCGCCAGCGGCTCGCGCGACACGACCGGATGGTTGGCCAGCGCCACGTGTCCGGCCTTCACGGTGAAGCGCAGGCGCCACGGCACCTTGAAGGTCGGCTCGTCGAAGCACGGGAAGGCGCGGCGCGCGTCGATGGGCTCGAAGAACGTGTAGAGGTAGGACTCACCGCCCTCCGCCACCCCGTAGAGCCCCTGGCTGCGCTCACGGTCCACCTTGCCGGTGAAGTCCAGCAGCAGCTGCGCCTTGCCCACGGGCAGCTCCTCCGGCAACAGCAATCCCAGACGTCCCTCGTTCGCGGTGACGGGCTTCGCGTCGAACGTGCGGCCCTTCACGGTGACGCGCGCCAGCGTGACGTCCAGGTCCTGCGCGTGCAGCCACACCTGGCGCACCGGCTCGCGGACCTCCACGTCGATGGTGACGCTGCCGGGATACGTGTCCTCCGTGGGCACGAGCTTCAGGTCCAGCGCGTAGTGCACGGGCCGCACGGTGTCCGGCAGCCGCAGCGCGGGGGGCAGGGCCTGCGGCCACGACACGGCGGGCGGCGCGGAGGCGGGAGGTGCGGCCTCTGGCGCGTGAGCACAGCGGACGGTCAACACCACCAGGACCAGGAGTGGGAGCAGTCGCATGGGCCGCAGCCTAGACCAGGCGCCTACGTCTCACGCGGGATGCATTCAGCCAGGGGAGCCGCTACGGTCCCGCCCCCCCCGTTTCAGCTACAAACCGAGGAATACATGCTTCGTCGCGGCAGCGGTCTCCCCTCCCTCTTCGTGTCCGTGCTCTTCGTCGTGGGCTTCGCGTCGTCAGCCAGCGCTGACACGTACCAGACCTATGTGACGCCCAAGGTCAATGGCTATCAGATTGGCACCATCCAGCCGAACTACCCCACCGGGAACTTCAGCACTGCCGCCGATACCGCCCGCCGCTTCTGTCAGGACCAGGGCTACGGCGGCGCGCAGAGCTTCACCACCGCCATCCGGGGCTCCGCGTACACATACATCGTCGGAGCGAGTGGCGTGGGGCCGTGGAACACCACCGGCAACGCGAACGTGACGATGCTTGAAACCATCACCTGCATCACCTCCGATTCGGACGTCACGTACACGACGCCGACGAAGAATGGCTACCAGGTGGGCACCATCCAGCCGAACTACCCCACCGGGAACTTCAGCACTGCCTCCGATACCGCCCGCCGCTTCTGCCAGGACCTGGGCCACCTCGGCGCTCGCAGCTTCACCACCGCCATCCGGGGCTCCGCGTACACGTACATCGTTGGCACCAATGGCGTGGGCCCCTGGAACACCACGGGTAACGCCAACGTGACGATGCTCGAGACCATCACCTGCATCACGCAGTAGCCGACAATCCGGGCCGGGGGCCCTCGCGGCCCCCGCGTCCCGGGTGGCTTCCTGATGCACGCGGTGGAGGACTGGGCGAGGATGCGCCCCATGTCCAACCTCCAAGGCAAGACCCTCTTCATCACCGGCGCCAGCCGCGGCATCGGCAAGGCCATCGCGCTGCGCGCGGCCCGCGACGGCGCCAACATCGTCATCGCGGCCAAGACGACCGACCCGCATCCCAAGCTGCCCGGGACCATCTACTCGGCGGCGAAGGAGATTGAAGAGGCCGGCGGCAAGGCCCTCCCCTGCGTGGTGGACATCCGCGACGAGGCGCAGATCCACGCCGCCGTCGCCAAGGCCGTGGAGACCTTCGGCGGCATCGACATCCTGGTGAACAACGCCAGCGCCATCAGCCTCACCGGCACGCTGGAGACGCCGCTCAAGCGCTTCGACCTCATGCACGGCATCAACACGCGCGGCACGTTCGCGTGCTCGCAGGCGTGCATCCCGTACCTCAAGAAGTCCTCCAACCCGCACATCCTCAACAACTCGCCGCCGCTCAACATGGAGCCGCGCTGGTTCGGCCCCCACGTGGCCTACACCATCGCGAAGTACGGCATGAGCCTGTGCGCCCTGGGCATGGCGGAGGAGCTCAAGGACGACGGCATCGCCGTCAACACGCTCTGGCCCCGCACCGTCATCGCCACCGCCGCCGTGCAGAACCTGCTGGGCGGCGACGACACCATCAAGGGCAGCCGCACCCCGGAGATCATGGCGGACGCCGCCTACGCCATCCTCACCAAGCCCAGCCGCTCCTTCACCGGCAACTTCTGCATCGACGACGAGGTGCTGCGCGCCGCGGGCGTCACCCACTTCGACAAGTACCAGTCCGTGCCCGGCGCGGAGCTGCTGCCGGACTTCTTCCTGTAGCGCGTCCCGCGCCCATGCCCCCGCGCAAGCTCCAGCGACACCTGGTCTGGCTCGAGTCCTTCACCGCCGCGGTGGAGGCCGGCAGCATCGACGCCGCCGCGGAGCACCTGGGCGTCGCGCGCTCCGTCGTGAGCGAGCACATCCGCGCCCTGGAGGAGGTGCTCGCGGACGGCGCCGCCCTGCTGGAGCGGGGGCCGGGCCGGCGCCTGCAACTGTCCGCGCGCGGCGAGCGCCTCTACGCGGGCACCCAGACGCCGCTGCACCAGCTGGACGTGAAGCGGCTGATGGACCTGGCCCGCGTGGAGCCCACCCTGCGCCTGGGCCTCAACCCCACCCTCTCCATGTCCCTGCTGGGCGGCATCGCGCAGGACGCCGCCGCCACCGACCTCAAGCTGGTGGTGGGCTTCGGCGGCTCGCACGAGCTCATGCGGCAGGTGCAGACGCGGCAGCAGGACCTGGTGCTCGACTTCACCCCGCTGCCCCCGCACGAGGGCGTGGACACCGAGTCCCTGCTGCGCATGTCCTTCGTGGTCATCGCCGGCCCCGACTGCGCGCTCGCGAAGGCGCACCCCTCCCGGCGCTCCCTGGACGTGAAGGACCTCCGGTGCCAGCGCTTCGTGGACTGGCTGCGGGACGACCCCTACGGCGGCGCCAACAGCGCGCGCTTCGCCGCCCACGGCGTCTCCGTCACGGAGGTCGGCCGCGTGGAGAGCTTCCTCCACCTCTACGAGCTGCTGCGCGCCTACAAGGCCTGCACCATCGCCCCCGACGTGCGCCCCACCCAGCCCTTCCCGCCCGACCTCCACGTCTGGCCCCTGCGCGAACAGGAGCCCCAGGTCGTGGAGGTGGTGGCCCTGTGGCCCTCCGGCGGCCTCAGCCCCGGGGGCCAGAGCATCCTTGACGGGCTGCGTCGTCGCCTGAACAAGCGACGATAATCCGACGAAGACGTCGAATTCTGCCGGATTTCCGTCTTCCAGTGGGATGCGTATTCTTCAGGAGTCCTGTTTCTCTTGAAGGAGCCGCCGCGATGACCCCCACGGAACGGACCATTGCCCGCCTTCCCGCGCACCTGCGCCGCTACGTCGTGTCGCAGGACTACGCGGCGTACACGCCTCGCGACCAGGCGGTGTGGCGGCACATCCTGGGGCAGCTGCGGGAGCACCTGAGCGACAAGGCGCACCCCGTCTACCTGGAGGGCCTGGAGGCCACGGGCATTGGCGCGGAGGCCATCCCCAGCCTGGATGAGATGAACGAGAAGCTGTCCAAGCTGGGCTGGTCCTGCGTGGCGGTGCGCGGCTTCATCCCGCCGGCCGTCTTCACGGAGCTGCAGGCGCTGGGCGTGCTGGCCATCGCGGCGGACATCCGCACGCACGAGCACATCCAGTACACGCCCGCGCCGGACATCGTCCATGAGAGCGCGGGGCACGCGCCCATCATCGCGAACGCGCGCTACGCGCAGTACCTCAAGGCCGTGGGGCTGGTGGGGTTCAAGGCCATCGCCAGCGTGGAGGACCAGGCCGTCTTCGAGGCCATCCGCAACCTCTCCGTGGTGAAGGAGGACCCCACCGCCACCGAGGAGGAGATTGCCCACGCCCAGGCCCGCCTGGAGGCCGCCAACGCCAGCCACCGCTACATCAGCGAGAGCACCCGCGCGAGCCGCCTGTACTGGTGGACGGCGGAGTACGGGCTGATTGGCGACCTGAAGCACCCGCGCATCTACGGCGCGGGCCTGCTGTCCAGCATCGGCGAGGCGAAGCACTGCCTGACGTCCGCGGTGCACAAGCTGCCGCTGGGCGTGGCGTGCGCGGACACGGACTACGACATCACCCGCATGCAGCCGCAGCTCTTCGTGGCGCGCGACTTTGAACACCTCTTCGAGGTCCTGGCCGAGTTCGAGGCCACGCTCGCGTGGAAGCGCGGCGGGGACCTGGGCCTCAACGAGGCGCTGCGCGCCCGCACGGTCAACCACCTGGTGCTCGCGGACGGCCGGGAGGTGACGGGCAAGGTGGTGGAGCTGCTGCCGGCCCCGAAGGACGTGGCCCCGGGCCTGTCCACCGCGCTGGCCCGGCTGGAGGGCCCCATCCTCACGTCGCGGGACGGGCACGCCCTGGACAAGCCGTTCACCGGCGCGGCGCTGGTCGCCTTTGGCGAGGGCACCCTGCCGGAGCGCGGGAGCTTCCGCCTCGCGCTGGACAGCGGGCTGGTGCTGGAGGGCTTCGCGGTGGGCGGCGGCGAGGTGATTGCCCTGAGCGGAAAGCTGGCGGACCGCGAGCTGACGCTGCCGTCCATGGCGCGCCTGTACCTGACGGAGCGGCTGCCGTCCGTGGCGGGCGGGCCCGCCGACCCGGGCACCTGGGACAAGTGGTTCGGGGAGCTGGACGCCTTCACCGCGGGCGACGGCGAGGCCCAGGCGCGCGAGCGCAAGGCGCAGGCCCTGCACCCGTCGCTGGCCGCCCTCTACACGGAGGTGCGCCGCCTCCGCGAGACGGGGCAGCTGGCCCCCGAGCGGCTGGAGCAGATCGCCCGCGCGTCCACGGACTTCCCCACCGACTGGCTCCTGCGCGCGGAGGTAGCGGAGCTGCGCGGCGAGGTGCCCCCGCGGCGCGAGACGGCGCACGCGTAGGGCCCGTCGCCCCGAAAGGCAGACGTCTGACGCGCCCGTGAGCGCCACCGGCCCCGCGAGCCCCGCCGATGCGCGGCATCGCCTGGTCGGCTTCAGGCGGAGGTGTCTCCGGGCGGTGTCGGGGTGTGGTGGGCGGACAGGCGCGGCTGGCCTCCGGGGCCCAGGAGCCCCTGCATGGCGTCGAAGAGGTTGAGGTTGGAGCCGCTGGGCAGGAAGACGACCTTGTCCAGGCCTCCGACGACTGCGGCCTGGGCCTGCGCGGCCACGGCCTTCACGAAGTTCTCCCCGCCGCCCAGGGACTCCACGCGCTGGCGGAACTGCGAGGCCTCCACCTCCGCGAGCCGGGACTGGCGCTCCACCTCCAGGTCGTTGAGGCGCTGCTGGCGCTCCAGCGTCACCTGGGTGGTGAGCCGTTCACGCTCGGCCTCCGCCTCGGCGCGGATGCGGGAGGCGCGGGCGTCGGACTCGGCGCGGGCCAGGGCCTCCTCGCTCTCCACGCGGGCCCGCTCCAGCTGCGCCTCCGCCTCCACCTTGGCGCGGCTGAGCGTCTCCAGCTGGTGATTGCGATTCTGCAGTTCGATGAGGGATTGGCGTTCGGCTTCCGACTTGCGGTGGCTGGCGATGTCCGCGAGCTGCTTCTCCTCCTCGCTGCGGATGCGCTTGAGCTCCGCGGCGGCCTGGGCCTCCTGGCGTGAGGCGTCCAGTTGGATCTGGATGTTGGTGTCGATGGCCTCGCGCAGCTTCAGGGCCGTCTTCTCGTCGACGGGGGCGATGTCCTTGATGTCGATGTCGATGATGCGCAGCTGGTTCTCGGAGAAGAGGCGGTCCTTGCGCGCGCGGCCCGCGTCGTCCATGCCGAAGATGGCGCGGCGGATGAGCACGCTGGCGTTCTTGTGGAAGGTCTCGAACTCGTTCTCCGCGGCGACCTGGCGGATGCGCGACGCGAGGTTCTCACACACGTACCCGATGAAGTCGTTCACCCGGAAGATGGCCTTGTCCTTCTCCGGGTCGCCCTGCACGTCGAACTGCCACTTGTAGGAGAGCTTGATGCGCAGCCGCGCGTGGTCGCGCGTGGCCACCTCGAAGAGGTCCGTGGCGAAGTCCGGCCCCAGCCGCAGCATCAACACCTTGAGCTGGCGCGGGCGCTTGGGCGTGCTGCCGGACAGGTCCAACACGGTGACGTCCTCGTACGGACGCAGCATCACCTTCGCGGGGCCGAACTCCACGCGCGCGTGGTTGGTCTCGAAGTCGTTGATGAGGACCGCCGTGTTGTCCTCGATGCGCAGCACGATGGCGCGCGTGCGGTCCCCCTTCTCCGCCTGGGTCGCGGGGCGCGGCGCGCGGACGTCCTTCGCGTCCGCCGAAGCCGGCAGCGGCGAAGCAAGGCCCAGCAGCGCCTCCGCGTCCGGGGACAGGCGCTTCTCGTGCAGCTCCTGGTGCGCCTCCGGCATGAACTGGCACGGCCCCTGGACGAGCGACACCTTGCCCGAGCGCAAATCGCGCACGTAGAGGCCCTCCCCCTGCCCCAGCGACAGCGCGGAGATCTCCCGGTGGATGAGGACCTTCTCGCTGGGCACGTAGGTGCGCGGGCCGCGGACGATCCACGTGTCACCGGCCTTGCGCGCGCGGGGCTCGCCGCCCTCGTTCTCGGAGAGGTCATCCAGCGCCTGGAGCTTCAGCCCCTGGAGCTCCGACAGGACGTGCTTGCGGCGCACGTCCCCTTCCAGCGCTTCGCCGGGCTCCAGGAAGAAGACGTCCGGCCCGGAGACGACCTTGCGGCGGCCCTCCTGGACGCGGCCGGTGGCGCGGTCCACGGGATTGAGGATGACGCAGTACTCGGTCTCCTTGAGGACGCGAGCCTTCTCCAGCGACACGACGGTGACGGCCTCGCCTGGCACGTAGCGGCCGGGGCCGCGCACCAGCCACTCGTCACCGGCCTCGCGGCGGCGGGCGCGTCCGGGGCGCTGGTGTCCATGAAGGCGGTGAGCGCGCGCAGCCGCAGCGCCTCCGACACGCCCAGGACGTACTCCGGGACGATGTCGCCCTCCAGCTCCTCGCCGGGGTACAGCGGGAACACCTTCGGGCCCACGCGGACCTCGCGGTCGCCCACCGCGACGCGGGCCTGGCCGAAGTCGTCCAGCGCCACCTGCCCGTCCACGCGCACCACGGGGTTGCGCACCACGCACCAGCTGCCGGCGCCCACCTCCACCATCCGCTCCTTCGCCACGAGCGTCAGGTGCGCCTCCAGCGTCAGCACGCGCGGGCCCACCTCCATCAGCACGACGCCGCGGTTGGCGTCCTCGATGTAGGCGTACTCGCGGTTCTTCAGGGAGATGCGCTGGATGGCTTCGGTGCTGGGGGCGGACGGCACGGGACACCTGCTCGGGCGGGAGGGATTGGCCGCGAGTCATTGCGAGTCCCGTGCCTCTGCCTTCCGCCCTGGGACAGACAGGCACCGCGCCGGACTGGCGCGGCCGCTTGCTCCATTGCGGTTCGGACAGCGCGCCAGACTGGAGCAGCGTCGAACTTGGATCGCCTCTGCGCGTCTGGTCGAATGCCCTCGCTGTGTGGGCCCGGATGCTCCGGCCCCATTCCCCCCGGAGGAAGCATGAAGCCGTCGCGACTGAAGCGGTCCGTTCCCGACCTTGCCCTGATCATCGGCGCCATGGCGGGCTCGGCCCTGGCCATGGTTCCCGGCCCGGCGTCGGAGACGAGCGACACCCAGGCGGTCCGGATGATCTGCTCGGCCAGCTGCAAGCCGTGCTACAGCCAGTATGACTGTGGCGACGGCGAGGGCTCCTGCGGCGTCTGGCGTTGCATCAACCCGTAGAGCGCATCCAGAAGCCTCCGGGTCCAAGGCCCTGGAGGCTTTTGCTTGTTGTGAAGAGATGACCATGAGTCTCCGGACATGCACCGCGCTTTGGCTTCTGCTCGTTTTCTCGGCCTGCGCCACGACGGAGCCGCGTCCCAGAGCGTCAACGGTCCGCAATACGAGGAATGCAAACCTGCGACGAGCGGCGGCGCTCCCCTGGAGGGATGATGGACGGTGCGTTGTCCGCGAAGCGTCCCAGCCTTGGCCCGCGCTGGTGGAGCGGTGCTATCGAGCACTCGACCACGACCGGGTCGAGTTCCACGACACCACGGGAAGATGCACCGTCGCCTCCGTCGATGCCGCGACCGTGGGGCTCGGGTTCTGCGTGCTGGCGGCGCCTGAGATCGCCGTGGGAGCCGTCATCGTGCTGGGAGCGGTGGTGGTCGCCGTCGCCATCAAGGAGGAACTGGATGCGTATGAACTGCGCCACCTCTACCCGGAGGAAGCAGGGACCTCACGAGGGGCGAGGGTCGCGTCCCGGGATACTGTAGCGAAGCCGAAGCCCAGGCTGGAACCGGAGCCAGCAGGCCAGGGCAGGCAGCCCCCGGTGCCCCCTGTCCTTGTGGGCCGGACGGGCCGTGCCAGTTGCGAGCCTGTTCCCGTGCCACACGCGGGCGAGGATGACTCGCATAACGAGTGCGCCGACAAGTTCCCACCAAACCGTTATCCCGGGATGGACGTGCTCGTGGGTGGCGTGCGCTTCGATGCACTGCAAATCGGTGTCCGCAAACTGTGGGAGATCAAGACGCATCAATTTGATTCGTACAATGATTTTGTCCAGGAACAGGAGATCAGGAAGGAAGTGAAACAATTGAAGCAGGAGCGAGACGTCGCAGAGGCATGCGGATATGGCTTCGTCGTGGGAGTGAGCACCCAGGCGCATAAAACCGCGCTGCTCGAAGAACTTCCCAATCTCGATGTCGTCGTCACAGAATGTAAACGATGAGCACGCAAAAAAAACTGACACTCATCACCTATGCCCCTGCCCTCGCGGGCAAAGACAGCCGCACGCTCAATATCATCCATGGGATGGAGAATGCGCTCCCTGGCTTACGCCTGGAGTGGGAAGTTGGCGAAAGTGGGCGCCCCATCGCGTTGCCACAGCGGGACACCTGGCTCGTGGAAAGAATCGAGGACGGTGGATTCCCGGTCGTATGCAACGGGGACGAACGTCACCCCGTGACGGTCTGGGGAATTGAAAGCTCAGGGCGCTCCAGTCCAGGCGGACAGCCCCAACTTGAAGTGCACGCAAAACTGCCACTGGATGGGCCCGCGGTCGCGGCAGCGGCGGCGCTGCTCGAGGCCGTGGCGGAGGGGGCACGTTCGTTCTGGGGTCACGCGTCGCCGTATGGCTACGGCGCAGAGGTCGCGCAGCAGTTCCGCCGCTCGCCAGACGACCCCGAGCGTTCACCCCGGGGGCTTCCCATGCTCAACCTTCCGGAGAAGAGCCCCAGGGCGGAGACTCCCTCTTTCCTCGGGTGGCTGAATTACTGGTCCGCGGCTGCCGCGGAGGTCATCGGGTTCCCGGAGCCGGCTCGCGATGCCGAACTGCTCACGCGGGCGCGGCGCACGCCGTCAGGCGGGTGGATCGTGCGGCTCACGGAGGCACCGCTCGATTACGACAATCCCGCCCACCTGGAAGCGCTCAAGCGGGTCTACGAGCGCTTCCCGGTGATTGGCGGACGTACAGCGCCTGGACCGTGATTCAGCCCCGGGCGGCCCGGGCGTCGCGGCCCCGGGCGCGGGCGGCCTTGGAGAGCACGTCGCTGCCCTTCTCCTCGCCCTTCATCCACGCCTTCATCGCGGGCACCACCTGCTTGCTCCAGGCGCGGCCGGCGCGCATGGGCAGGAAGTCCTGCACCAGCGCGTCCACGAGCCCGGAGAGCTGCTCGGTCAGCTCCAGCCGCTCGGAGAGCTGATCATCCTCTTCCTCGGTCATGAGCGCGGGCAGCTTGGCGGCGCGGATGTCCAGGAACTCGGAATCGAGGGTGACTTCGTATTCGCGCTCGCCGTGGGAGATGCGCAGCCGCGCCTGGGACACCAGCAGGCCCCGGTCCAGCGAGTGGCGCACGTTCTCCGAATACGGCGCCAGCGTGCCCTTGGCGCTCATCTCCGTGACGTCGCCCGCCACGCCGCGCAGCACCACCTTGCCCAGGAAGAGGACCACGACGCCCGCGCCGTCGAACTCCACCAGCGGGTCGCCCGACTCCGAGCGCCACAGCAGCCACGTCATGAACTCGCGGCCCAGGTAGGCGCGGCCGCGCAGCAGCTGTTCGCGCGCCTTGCCCTTTTCGACCTCGGCTTCGTCCTTCTCCTCCTCGGTGGCGACGCCGTCCACGCCGACATCGCCCCGGGCGAACGCCGCCTCTTCCCTCGCCTGCTCACGCCTCGCCATGGGTGTCCTCCACCGAAGCCGTCGCCGGCAGGTCCAGGCCAATGAGCTCCGCCGTGGGGCCCAGGGCCTTCTCGTCGATGCCCGCGCGCTGCGCCATGGACGCGGGCGTGATGCCAATCACCTTCACCGCCAGGGCGCCTTCCAGCGCCACGCAGATCTCATCCACCGTCTTGCGCGACGCGGCCCAGACCTGCACCGTCTGCGTCTTGAGGTTCCACGTCACGTCCAGCACGCTGGTGCGCGGCACCGCGCGCTGACGCAGGAGCTGCTTGAGCTCCGCGCGCTGCTTGTTCTTCTCCGCGCGCGCGGGCGGCCGGCCGTTCTCCCTGGCGAAGGCGGCGGACCACTTGTCCAGCTCCGACTTCATCATCGACGCGGGCACCTTCAGCGTGTCGATGCGGAAGCCGAACAGGGCGTACTCGCCATAGAAGAGGTTTCCGGTGGCGAACTCGGAGGACTCCGGGTCCTCCAGCTCCACGAAACCGGCGGCGCGCTCCTCCTCGGAGCGGCGGTCGATGGGCTCGAACGCATGGGACTTGAGTCCCTTGGTCAGCCAGCGCTTGACGTCGGACGGCGCATCCTTGGCCGGCTCGGTCCGGAAGCGCGAAAAGGTCACGGCACCACGTAGGACAGGCATGGGGCGCGGCAGGATGGGGGTCGCGTGGCGCCGCGTCAAGGCACTCGGTGTGGCTGGACGGACAGGCCCGGGAATAGCCCGCGCGCGAAGCCGTTAGCCCGTGCTCCGTCCAACCGTGCACGCCTCCGCCCCACCCCGCCGGCGGGAAACCATGACACTCCCAGGCACGCGACATACGGTGGCCGCCGCCATGCGCCGCGCCCTCTTGCCCGCCAGCGTTGCCCTCTTCCTGTCCGCCTGCACCCACGCGCCCGCCACGCCGGACGGCGCCCCGCGGAACACCCTGCCCGGGGTGACGAACGCCCTGCTGGAGACCCTGGAGGCGGACGGCGCCATCACGGGCGCGTATGTGGTGGACGCTCGCACCGGGGTGCCCCTCTTCAGGCACCGGGAGAACGTGCGGCTGTTGCCCGCGTCCACGATGAAGGTGGTGTCCACCTCCGCCGTGCTGTCCGCGCTGGGGGCGGACTTCCGCTTCGTGACGCCGGTGTCCCTGGAGGGCTCGCAGACGGGAGGCCTGTTCCTGGGCGACGTGGTGGCGCAGGCGTCCGGGGACCCGTCGCTGGGCTCGTGGCGCTTCCCGGAGACGGCGCTCGCGTGTGAACGCATCGCGGAGGCCTTCCAGGCGCGCGGCATCCACCAGTGGCGCGGCAACGTGCGCATCGCCGGCACGGACGGTGTGGATGGCGCCCTGGGCCCCGGCTGGGCCTGGGACGACGCGGCGTATGCCTACAGCGCGGCGCCCACGCCCTTCGTCTTCCGCGAGAACGTGGTGGACCTGGCGCTCACCCGCGCTCCCGGCGCCACCTGCGCGGACGCGCCCTCCGTCCAGTGGACCCCCACCTTCGCCACGCTGTCCGCGGTGGTGAACGTGGACGTCAACGCGGAGCGCGCGAACCTGGCCTGCGTGCGCGGGGGCGGTGGAGTGCGGTGCACGTGGCGCTCGCCTTCGGGGGGGCCGTGTCCCCAGGCCGCCGCGGTGAAGCTGTCCGTGGACGCGCCGGAGGCCCTCTTCGCCGCGTGCGTGGACGACGCGCTGGCACGCCACGGGGTGACGCGGCTGCCGATGTCGCTGGAGGCCCCCACCCCGCCCATGCCGCCGGTGCCGGTGCCGCTGGTGGAGCTGACCAGCCCGCCGCTGTCGGAGCTGGTGCGCGCGACGAACAAGGAGAGCCTCAACCTGTACGCGGAGCGGCTGGGCATGCGCTTCGCGCGCGAGCGCACCGGCAATGAAGGCTACGCCGCGCTGCGCACCGCCCTGGTCGCGGAGCTGACGCGCCGGGGCGTGCCGTCCAAGGACCTGCGCCCGGTGGATGGCAGCGGCCTGTCCCGCTACAACCTGGCCACGCCCCGGGGCATGGCGCGGGTGCTGCTCACCAGCCTCCAGGAGCCCTACGGCGCCGCGCTGGTGGACAGCCTGCCGGTGCTGGGCGTGGACGGGACGCTGGCGGGCCGCAAGACGACGCAGTCCACCGCGGGCCGCATCCGCGCGAAGACGGGCACGCTCACGGGCCAGAAGTGCTTCGTGGGCGTGGCGGAGCGGCCCAACGACCCGGAGCACCCGCGCGTCGTCTTCGCGCTGATGCTCGGCAACATGGACGAGGGCACGAAGCCCAACGCCAACGAGACCTTCGACACCTTCTCCACCGCCCTGGTGGAGCTGCCCCTGCGATGAGCGTCCCGCGGGGGACCACCCGCATGCGAGGTGAACCATGAAGTCCAGAATCGCAGTGACCACCGCCGCGCTGCTGCTGCCGCTGGTGGTGGGGGCCGCCGGCAAGGCGCCCGCGAAGAAGCCCGCCGCCGCGCAGAAGCAGCCCGTGGAGACCGCCTACCACGGCACCACCGTGACGGACCCGTACCAGTGGATGGAGTCCGCGACGGATCCGAAGGTGCGGCAGTGGACGGACTCGCAGAACGCGTACACGCGCGCGTACCTGGACAGGCTCCCGGGCCGCGAGCCGCTGCGCCAGCGCATCACGGAGATCCTCTCCTGGAAGTCGCCCGGCTACGGCGGCCTGGACGAACAGGGCGGCACGCTGCTGGCGCTGAAGTACCAGCCGCCCAAGCAGCAGCCCACGCTCATCGTGGTGGGCTCGCTGGACGACACGTCGAAGGAGCGCGTGCTGGTGGACCCCACGGTCGTGGACACCTCCGGCAAGACGACCATCGACTGGTTCCAGCTGTCGCACGACGGCAAGAAGGTCGCCGTCTCCATGTCCAAGGCGGGCACGGAGAGCGGTGACGTGTCCGTGTGGGACGTGGCCTCCGCGAAGGCGATGCCCAACGAGCGGGTGCCGCGCGTCAACAGCGGAACGGCGGGCGGCAGCCTCGCGTGGAACGCGCAGGGCACGGGCTTCTTCTACACGCGCCATCCGCGGGGCGAGGAGCGCCCGCCCGAGGACCGCAACGTCTACCAGCAGGTGTACTTCCACGCGCTGGGCACGCCCACGGAGAAGGACTCGTACGCGCTGGGCAAGGACTTCCCGCGCATCGCGATGACGGAGCTGGAGTCCAGCGACGACGGCCAGTACACCTTCGCGCGCGTGGCCAACGGCGACGGCGGCGAGTACGACCTGTTCCTGCACGGTCCCAAGGGCACCTGGACGCAGGTGGCGAAGTACGCGGACAAGGTGGTGTCCGCGCGCTTTGGCAGCGACGGCGCGGCGTACCTGATCAGCCGCAAGGACGCGCCGAAGGGCAAGGTGCTTCGGCTGCCCCTGGCCACGCCCACGCTGGACAAGGCCGCCGTCATCGTGCCGGAGGGCGAGGCGACGGTGCAGGCCGTGGTGCCGACGAAGAGCCGGCTGTACCTGCTGGAGCAGCTGGGCGGTCCGTCGCAGCTGCGCATGGTGGACCTGACGGGCAAGGCGCTGGGGCTGGTGCCCACGCTGCCGGTGTCGTCGGTGGGCGGCCTGGTGCGCCAGGGCGCGGACGACCTGCTCGTCATCAACGGCAGCTTCACCCAGCCGGCCGCGTGGTTCCGCTACTCGGCGGCGGACAACAAGCTCACGAAGACGGCGCTGGCGCGCACGGCCCCCGTCGACATGAGCGACGTGGAGGTGGTGCGCACGGAGGCCACGTCCAAGGACGGCACCAAGGTGCCGCTCACCATCCTGAAGAAGAAGGGCACGAAGCTGAACGGGAACAACCCCACGCTGCTCACGGGCTACGGCGGCTTCAACGTCTCCATCAGCCCGGGCTACAACCCGGTCACCGGCATGTGGCTGGAGCAGGGCGGCGTGTTCGCGGTGGCGAACCTGCGCGGCGGTTCGGAGTTCGGCGAGGAGTGGCACAAGGCCGGCTCGCTCACGAAGAAGCAGAACGTGTTCGACGACTTCTACGCGTGCGCGAAGCTGCTGGTGGACCAGAAGTACACGAAGCCGAAGAAGCTGGCCATCCAGGGCGGCAGCAACGGCGGCCTGCTGATGGGCGCGGCCCTGACGCAGCACCCGGAGCAGTACGGCGCGGTGGTGGCGCGCGTGGGCATCTACGACATGCTGCGCACGGAGCTGACGCCCAACGGCCAGTTCAACGTGACGGAGTACGGCTCGGTGAAGGACCCGGAGCAGTTCAAGGCGCTGTACAACTACTCGCCGGTGCACCAGGTGAAGGACGGGACGAAGTACCCGCCGGTGCTCTTCACGTCCGGGGCCAATGACCCGCGCGTGGATCCGTTCCACTCGCGCAAGATGGTGGCCCGGATGCAGTCCGCGACGGCGTCCCCCAAGCCCATCCTGCTGCGCGCCAACGCGGAGACGGGCCACGGCATGGGCACGCCGCTGTCCGCGCGCATCGAGGAGGAGGTGGACGTCTACTCCTTCGTCTTCAACGAGCTGGGCATGACGTACAAGCCCAACGCGACGAAGAAGGTCTCCGCGCCCGCGCCGAAGTAGCCTTGCTTCTCTTCACGCCCGTCTCCCGAGCCCCAGGGCTTGGAGACGGGCGTTTCTTCTTCCGGATTTCGTGGCAGCCTGCCGGCCCATGAGCCCGCTCATCCCCTACTTCATCCTTTCGCCCGTGGTCGCGGGCGGCCTGGCCTGGTGGACGCTCACCCGTCTTGGAAAGAGGCGGAACGCGCGCGCGAAGGGTTCGCTGGACGCGGTGGTGACGCGGCTGCAAGGGCAGAAGGCCACGGGGACGGTGGACCTCTTCGTCCAGGACGTGTCCTGGTCCGGGGAGACGGAGCTGTCGCCGCAGAACTGCCGCATCCGCGTGATGATGGGCGGCCAGGACGCCGGCACCATCCCCCCGAGCTTCGAGGTGGAGAGCGCGCCGGGAGCGCCCCGCCCTCCCGCGGACGTGCTCGCGGCGCTGCGCGTGCTGGATGCGCAGGCGACGGAGGCCCTGAAGTCCGGCGGCTGGAGCTGGCAGCGGCCCACGGTGAGCTTCGAGCCGGCGCCGCCGCCGCGGTAGCGATGGTAATGGCGTTGCCTGCCGCACGCCTGGCGGGATTCCGGTGACGGGTCGAGGAGCGCGGTGCCACCATGCGCCGCATGTCCTCGACCTTCCTCGATACGCTCGACACGCCGGCCGCCATCGTGGACCTGGACCGCGTCGAGCGGAACCTCCAGCGCGTCGCGACCTACGCCCGCGAGCACGGCCTGCGCTGGCGGCCCCATACGAAGACGCACAAGACGGCGGAGCTGGGCGCGATGCAGGTCGCGGCGGGAGCCTCCGGCGTCACGGTGGCCACCGTCCTGGAAGCCGAGGTCATGGCCGCCGTGTCCGATGACGTGCTGCTCGCGTACCCGCCGGTGGGCGCGCACAAGCTGGCGCGGTTGATGGCCCTGCCCTCGCGCGTGCGGCTCACCGTGGCGCTCGACTCGCATGAGGTGCTGGAGGGGCTGGCGCGAGCGGCCCGGGACGCGGGGCGCACCGTGGGCGTGCTCGTGGAGGTGGACCTGGGCATGCGCCGCGTGGGGCTGCGCACACCGGAGGAGACGGTGGCGCTGGCGCGCGCGGCGGCGTCCACGGCCGGTGTGGCGTTTCGCGGGGTGACGTTCTACGCGGGCCACATCCGCGTTCCCCAGGCGGAGCTGTCCGCCGCGATGCAGGCCCAGTCCGAAGCGCTGGCGACGTTCGTGGGCGCCTTGAGCCACGCGGGCCTGCCGCCGGAGGTGGTCAGCGGCGGCTCCACCCCGACGCTCTGGCAATCCCATACCGTGAAGGGCCTCACGGAGATCCGTCCCGGCCTCAACGTGCTCAACGACCGCAACGCGGCCGTCATCGGCGCCTGTGATTGGACGGAGTGTGCCTATTCGGTCCTGGCCACGGTGGTGAGCACGGCCGTGCCCGGCCAGGTGGTCATCGACGCGGGCTCCAAGACGCTGGTGAAGGAGGAAGGGCTCGCGCCGGGCTATGGCGCCCTGCTGGACCGGCCGGAGGTCGTGGTGAAGAACCTGTCGGAAGAGCACGGCCTGCTGGACGTGTCCGGCACGGCGTGGCGCCCCCGCATCGGCGAGCGGGTGCGCGTGGTCCCCAACCATGTCTGTGTTTCCGTCCCGCAGCATCCCCGGCTGCATGTCGTGCGCGGCGACACGCACGTGGCGACGTGGGAGGTCGCCGCGCGCGGCTGGTGAGCCCAGGCTTCAGGCGATGCGCTGCAGCTCCTGCGTCAGCAGCTCCTCCAGGTGCCGGATGTTCCGGTAGACGAGGCACCGGTAGCTGGAGACATCGAAGCGCAGCTCCTTCACGTCGCGCACCAGCATCAGGGTGGGCTTGCCGCGTCCCCAGGCATAGCCCACCTCCAGATAGACATTGGGGTTCGCCAATGACAGGTCCGCGATGACGACCTTCGCCGTGTCGATGCGGTCCCGGATGCGCTGGATGATGGGACCATCGAAGACGGCCTGGTCCACGCGCTCGCACAGCAGGCCGGCTGCCTTCACGGGGTTCAGGATGCCGTAGTGGTAGGTGTCCTCCAGCTCCGGGGCGAAGGGCATCGCCACGAAGGCGTGGGGCTTCTCGTTCGAGTTCGCGCCCGCGCTCGCCATGGGCGGCGCCTGGACGAAGCGGGAGGTCCGCCGCACGCGGAAGCCCGTGGCCCCCATCAGCGGCTCCACGCCCGGCGTGAGCCCCAGCCCAAGCGCGATGGCCTTGCGCAGCCGCTCCACGCGCTTGGGGTTCAGCTCCACCACCGTGATGCGCGTGAGGTCGCGCGGCCCGCTGCCGCGCTGGAACGCGTCCACGAAGCCGCCCACCAGGGCCAGCACGGCCTCGTCCTCGTCCAACCCGTAGTTGGGGCCGTGCACCGTGCACGCGAGGTGACGCACCTCGTGCCGGGGCTCCAGGAGCTGGAGCGCGCGCACGGAGAACTGGCGGATCTCGTGGTAGCCGAACTGCCGCAGGCGCACCGTGCCCAGGAAGAGCACCAGCGGAGCCCCCAGGCTCCTGCGCGTGTCGATGAAGCGGTGGTCCCCGGGGAGCAGGTCGAAGGCGTCCATGGCCACGCCCGCCGCCTCCAGCCGGCGCGACACCGCGCCGTCCGCCCCGTGGAAGCCCTGCGCGTACTTCAGCAGCACGGCATCCGCGGGCGTCTCCCCCACGTCTCCCAGGTCCACCACGACGTCCAGCGTGTCTCCCATGGGCCGGGGACTGTAGGGCGTCCCGGTCCGCCCACGCCATCCCCGGCGCCCGTCGCCGTGCGTCAGGAGGGCAAAACCCAGACGTGACAGCAGCGGCCAATCCCTGTTCAATGATGCTCTTGCGCCTGCCTGGCTGTCTTTCAGGCCACCTCCGCACCGCCTGTGAAGCGCTTCACAGTTCCGGCCGGGCGCCCCGGTAGCATTTGGGCACCATGTCCCTGTTCGCGCGCCTGCAGGCCCTGCTGTCCGCCCACCCGTCCGCCCCGGCCGCCTCCGCCGGACAGACGCCCGCGACCTCCGCCGCGCCCACGGCGGCAGGCGCTCCGACGGATGCGGAAGGCGCCGCCACGCCGCCTCCTGTGTGCACGCGCTACCTGCCCGCGGGACAGATCGTCGTGCGCGAGGGCGACCCGGGCCATTCGATGTTCGTCGTGCTGGAGGGCCGCGTCGCGGTGCTGCGCGGCGGCGACAACGGCGCCAACACGGAGGTCGGCCGCCTGGGCGCCGGCGAGTTCTTCGGCGAGCTGGCGCTGCTCACCGGCACGCAGCGCACCGCCACCATCGTGACGGTGGAGGACGCCGTGCTGCTGGAGCTCACCCAGGCGGGCGTCCGGGAGCTGGGCAAGGACTACGGCGTCAAGGGCGAGCAGATGCAGGTCACCGCCCGGGAGCGCCTGCTCGCGGACGCGCTGCGCAGCAACCCGCTCATCGCCGCCCTGCCCCCGGAGGTGCAGCACGAGCTGGGTGACGCCTTCGTCCCCTGCACCGTCCCCGCCGGAGAGACGCTGCTCACCCGGGGCCAGCCGGGCGACGCGCTCTACGTCCTCATCCGGGGCCAGTGCGAGGTCTTCCACACGCACGGCGACGGCCGCCAGTCCCCCTACCCCACGCTGGAGGAAGGCGCCCTGTTCGGGGAGATCTCCCTCTTGCGCAGCCGGCTGGCCACCGCCACCGTACGCACCGTGACGCCCTGCACGCTCCTCAAGCTGGAGCGCGACGTGTTCAAGAAGGCCTTCCTGGGCCAGCCCGACCTGCGCGGCGCCCTGGTGCGGCTGGGCCTGGAGCGGCTCAAGCACACGATGGAGGTCATGGGCGAGCCGAAGTAGTCCGCGGAGCCTCCCGCGGCCTCAGCCGTGGAGCGTCTCCCCGGCCTCCAGCATGGCGACGAACTTCTCCAGCCGCCGCGCCCGCGTCTCCGGCTTCTTCGCCTCGTGGAGCCGGTAGAGGATGGCGTAGCGGTTGGCGCTCTTGAGCGTGGCGAAGAACGCCTGCGCCTTCGGGCGCTTCTCCAGCGCGAGCGTCAGGTCCGCCGGCACCTCGATGGTCTTCGCCCCCGCGTACGCGGCCTCCCAGCGGCCATCCGCGCGGGCCGCCTCCACCTCGCGCAGGCCCGCGGCCTTCATGCGTCCGGCGGCGACCAGGGCCTCCACCTTGCCGCGGTTGATCTTGGACCACTTGCTGCGCGGGCCGCGCGGCGTGAAGCGCTGGAGCCAGTACTCCGCGTCGAGCGCGCCCTTCTGCCCGTCAATCCAGCCGTAGCAGAGCGCCACCTCCAGCGCCTGGGCATACGTCACGGACGGGATGCCGGACTCCAGCTTCGCGAGCTTCACCCAGACGCCCGGCGCGTCGGCGTGATGCTTCTCCAGCCACTGCTCCCACGCCTTCTCCGACGCGAATGGCACGACCGGGAGCTCCTGCTTCACCTTCGCCTTCGCCTTCATCCGGGGGCCACGCCTTTCCCTGTCCCGCGCTCGCGCGACGGGTTCATGACAATCCCACTCTACCGGCGGAAGGCGGCGGGCGCGGAAGCGGTTATGAAACACGCCATGGCTGATTCCAACACCGCTCCACCGCCCGGCGCCGTGCCGCCCTCGCTCGCCCGCGTGGCCTTCCACGCCGTGGCGGCCGGGCTCACCCCGCTCATCCCCGTGCCCTTCCTGGACGACTACGCCCTGCGCCAGGTGCGCGAGCAGGCCGTGCGCGACCAGCTCAAGGAGAAGGGCCTGAAGGCGCCGGACAAGGCCGTGGCGGTGCTCGCCGGCTCGGACGACGCGCGCGGCCTGGGCGGACGGCTGGTGTCCTATCTCAAGGCCGTGGCCCTCTTCCCGGTGCGCAAGGTGTTCCGCAAGGTCTTCTTCGTCCTCTGGGTGAAGGACTGCGTGGACCTGACGAGCGCGTGCCTGCACCACGGCTACCTGCTGCACCACGCGCTCCAGCGCGGAGACCTGGACGCGGCCTCGCTCCAGGGGGACGCCCCCCGGAAGGTGCAGGCCGCCATCGTCGCCGCCTGCGCGGAGATGGACGCCCGCCCCATCAACCAGGCCCTGCGCCGCCTCTTCCGGAGCAGCCACGTGCTGATGGCCGAGGCCACCCGCGCCTTCATGGATCCGAAGCGCGGCGGCGCCCGGGTGCCCGACCCGAAGGGCGAGAGCGCGGAGGTGAGGTCCCTCACGGACCGCCTCCTCCAGGAGCTGTGGGAGGAGCGCGGCTACTTCACCGCGCTGGAGGGGCACTACGACAAGCACCTGCGCGGCGGCCCGGCCCCCACGGGAAGCTGAGGCCGGCCGGCGCCAGACCTCAGGGCGCGGGCGCGGTGGCGGTCTGGAGCGGCGCGCGGATGCGGGCGGAGAAGTCGTCCCGCCCCTGCGCGGCCAGGGCGCGCGCGTTGATGTGGTAGCGCTGGCGGACCTGCGGCAGCGGCACGTCCGTGTCGATGATGCCCAGCTCGTAGGCGAGCTCGTCCGCGAACGCCGGCATCAGCGTGCGGTGGTCGTACGGCACGTCCTTCGTGGCCACCTTCTCGAAGTGGCGCACCAGGTTGGTGGTGCAGTTGCTGGTGAGCGTGTCGTAGAACTCCGGCTGCGTGTGCAGCCCGTTCATCCGCCGCACCATGTCCAGGAAGAACGCGGTGATGCGCTCCCGGGACGCGTTCACCGGATACACATACACGACGTCGTGGCGGAAGTTGGACCGCAGCTGCACCAGGTCCCGCTCGTCGCCCACGACGTAGGCGATTTCGAAGCGGCGGAACAGCCCGCCCAGCGCGGAGAACGTCTCGCCCTGCTCCCGCCGCACCTCCACGGAGAACACCACGCGGCGGCCGTCCTGGAAGCCGAAGCTCACCATCGTGTGCGCGGCGCCGTAGAAACCGGAGAAGGGCTCCACGATGAACGACGCCTCCGTGAGCGCGTCCGTGTCGTAGGTGGCCGTGTACCAGGCGGGGTCCCAGTCCGTGGTGCTGCGGTAGCGGAAGTCGCGCACCTCGTGCAGCGTCACCTTCGAACCCGCCACCTCCGCCCACGGCGCCCGCGCCAGGTCCGGCGCCCAGTCGCGCGTGTTGGAGGGCTGGAACGTCCGCACCCAGCCCTGCACGCCAAGGCACCCCAGCAGCATCACCGCCACGCCCAGCGCCCGGAGCGCCACCGCCAGGCCG
>NZ_JBKGHJ010000519.1:0-5424 GCF_046520365.1 Corallococcus sp. 4LFB | reverse complement strand
GGCCCTCGCTGCGCTTGAGCGTGCCCGGGGTGCTGGTGCCGTTGTTCGCGCTGTAGACCTTGCGGTTGAGCGCCGTGTGGATCTCCGGCGCGCGCAGCACGATGGAGCCGTCCACCGCGCTCACGTACACGCGGTCGCGCAGGGGCATCAGCTCGTTCTCGCCCGTGACCTTCACCTCGTACGCCAGGCGCAGCGCGCCGTCGTCGGTGCGCACGTACACCAGGCGGGGAGCACCCTGGGCCTCCAGGCCCGTGCCCACCGTCGCGCTCAGCGCCGCGTCGCGCGCGGACGAGGCCGCGATGCGCGGCATCGCGGAAACGTTCAGGCCGTCACGCGCGGAGCCGTTGGCGCGGAACACCGTGCCGTCCGGACGCACGTGCACCACCAGCTCACCGCCGATGACCTCCAGGCCGTTCTTCGTCTGCTTGAAGCGCAGGTGCTGGTTGCCCTGCTCGTCGATGCTCGACTTGCGCAGCACCAGGTCGTCCGGGTTCAGCCGGAACGCCGGCGCCACGCCCGCGACCGCCTTGCGGCTCGCGTCCAGCGTGTTCAGCGTCCGCTCCACCCGGCCCAGCTCACCGCGGATGTTGTCCGGGATGCCGTCCGCGTGCACGCCCACCACCTGGGCGCCAGCGAGCGCGTTCAGCGAGCTCTGGATGTCCTCGCCCGACTTCTCCTGCTCAGGCGCCTGCGTCTCCTCCCCCGTGGACCCCTGCGTACCACACGCCGTCAGAGCCACGCCGAGCCAGGCTGCGCCAATCGTCTTCAACAGTCGATGAGCCAACGCGATACCTCCAATGAAGAAACAGCGGGATGATACGTGACACACTTGAAATCATCAGGGCAACTACTTTTTGGAGAAAGTACGTTTAGTCACTTTCCCTCACCCTGCCGAACAAGCCAGGAGAACACGAATTGCGGATTAAGCGTGAATCCTACCGCTTCCGCTTCTTCAGCGGGTCTCCGGAGTGAACGAACCTGTCCCGGGGATGTCTCAAAAAATGTTTCATGAGACGGGCGCAGCATGCACGAGGAGGCTGACATGACGCGAGGTGCCAGCCGCCGGTGGGCGGGGCCGCTGTGCGTGGGGGTACTGCTGGCGCTCACGGCCTGCGCGTCGCGGGCACCGGTGGCCACGCAGGTGCCGGCGCCGCCCACGCTGTCGGTGGCGCAGGTGACGCGGCTCTTGCCGGCGAAGGTGAAGGGCGCGGAGCGCGAGGGCTGGGCGCGCGACGTGCTGGCGGCGCTGGACGCGGAGGCGATTGCTCCTTCAGCGCCCGTGGTCTGTCAGGTGCTGGCCATCATCGAGCAGGAGTCCGGCTTCCAGGCGGACCCCGCGGTGCCGGGCCTGTCCAGGCTGGTGCGTCAGAAGCTGTACAGCACCGCGGGACGGCTGGGCCCCCTGGGGCGGCGCTTGCTGGAGGACGTGCTGGCGGCGAAGGCGAAGGGGGCGAAGCGCAGCTTCGGCGCGCGGCTGGACGCGCTGCGCACGGAGCGGGACCTGGACCGGCTCTTCCGGGACATGCTGGCGTACTACGAGGAGGAGCACCCGGCGGCGTACGCGGCCGCGAACCTGGCCAGCGCGCTGTTCGGTCCGTCCTCGTTCGCGGGGCAGAACCCCGTCACCACCGCGGGCTCCATGCAGGTCAGCGTGCGCTACGCGGTGGAGAAGGCGGGCCCGGACGCGGATCCGGTGGCGGTGCGCGAGTCGCTCTACACGCGCGCGGGCGGCGTGCGCTACGGCACCGCGCGGCTCCTGGGCTTCGAGGCCGCGTACGACGCCCCGCTCTACCGCTTCGCGGACTACAACGGCGGCGTCTACAGCTCCCGCAACGCCGCGCTGCAGGCCCAGGTGAGCCGGCTCACCGGCGTCGCGCTGGCAACCGACGGCGACCTGCGACTGTATGACAAGGACGGCGAGCCGCGCGGCGAGGACAGCCAGAGCCTCAAGGCGCTGCTCCTCTTCCGTCAGCGCTACGCGCCGGACCTGAGCGAGCGCCGGGTGCGCCGGGACGTGGAGGAGGAGAAGACGGCGGACTTCGAGAAGACGGACACGTACCTGGCGGTGAAGCGCGTCTACTCGAAGCAGACGGGGGAGGCGCCCGCCTACGCCCAGCTGCCCCAGGTGACGCTCAAGAGCGTGAAGCTGAGCGGGAAGCGCAGCACCGCGTGGTTCGCGAAGTCGGTGGACGCCCGCTACCAGCGGTGCATGGCCCGCCACCGCCAGCCTGCGCGGTAGCGGGCCCCGCACGGCCGGGACTACGGCGTGGTGAAGACGGCGCTGTACGTGTCCGCGCTGACCGCGGGCAGCAGCTCCGCGGTGACGTACGGCGCGCGCGAGGGCTCGTAGTTCGGCGAGCCGTCCGCCGTCACGCGCACGTAGTAGGTCGAGCCGGGCAGCAGCAGGCCCGGCGGCAGGCGGACCTGCGTCTTGTCACCGGGCACGTAGAAGCGCAGCGTCGGGTTGGCGGTGAAGGTGCTGATCAACTGGATGACGGACACCACGTAGGTCCGGGGCGTGCCCATGGCGGGAGCCCGCCAGCTGATGACCGGCTGGTTGGCGCCCACCACGCGCGACACGTAGGCGTCCACGCCGTCGATGCGCAGCTCCCGGGGCGGCGAGATGCCCGGCTGGATGGGGCCGG
This sequence comes from Corallococcus sp. 4LFB, assembly GCF_046520365.1. Classification (NCBI taxonomy): domain Bacteria; kingdom Pseudomonadati; phylum Myxococcota; class Myxococcia; order Myxococcales; family Myxococcaceae; genus Corallococcus; species Corallococcus sp. 4LFB. The sequence goes on along the minus strand of NZ_JBKGHJ010000519.1, from coordinate 2,779 downwards.
CGATGAGGTGGTCCATCCGGTCGGTGATGAAGATGTTGCCGCTGGGGTAATGGACGCGGCTGCCCACCACGACGGGCGCCGGAGCCCGGAACGAGTAGCTGACGGTGCCCACCACGCCCCAGCTGGACGGATAGGGATTGCCGTAGGCGAACCGGCTCGCGATGACGCCGTCCTCCCCGCGCGGCAGCCACACGTTGAGCAGCTCGCCCTGGTAGCCCACCCAGCCGTGCTGGTAGCCGAACGGCGCGGGCAACAGCGACATCGAGGACACGTTGAGGGTGCCGGTGGGGTTGGAGTCCGTGCGCCAGCGGGAGAACTCGCTCAGGCGCCACTCCAGGGAGAAGGGCGTCTGACTCACGGGGGCCAGCGTGGCCGAGAGGGGCAGCGGGGTGGTGCCATCCGGAGTGAACGAGAACGACGGCAGGTGCGCGCTGCTCACCACCGACTGGTACGCCAGGGGCCCGCCGCTCGGCAGCGTTCCGGCGACCGTGGAGTTGAGCTGGTTCACGTAGAGACGGTCGCCCCTGGACGCGTCCAGGACGGGCGCCCCGTAGCCGGTGCTGAAGTACGCGGCGGCCTCCGGGTCGACGAAGGACGTGTCGCCAGCCGCGGGCTCCGAGAGGTAGCCGAGCGAGCTGTACACATCCACGTCCGTGCTGATGACCTCGAGGGCCGTGCCCGGCTCGGTGTAGGACGCGTACTGCTGCCAGGGCTCCAGGTTGAAGAGCTCCGCCGACACGGGAGACTCGGTGAGGGGCACGTAGACCGCGTCCGGCCGGCCGATGCGGTTGACGCCCAGGTCGAAGTGGCGCTCCCGCGTCAGGTAGTAGGAGCGGTTCGAGCGCAGGAAGTACTCGCCGTCCGGGACGTCGTCGAAGCGCAGGCCCCCCGCCACCGGCGTGCCCGTGCGCCGGTCGAAGTCGATGCCGTTGGGGATGAGGAGCTCCACGTCGCGGCCGGACAGGTCCTGCGGCACCACCGTCACCCCGGCGCTGGAGTGGAAGCGGGTGTCCGCCGTCACCAGCACGGACGTGCCCGCGTCCACCGGCCCGGTGCCCCCGTCGGCCTCACCGCAGCCCGGCAGGAACTCATCGCTGGAGATGACCGCCGTCCCCTCGCGGGGGTCCATGGCGATCCCAGGAGGGTTCACCTCCCCGGAGGGAGGCGCTTCCCCGCAGCCCAGCCAGGCCGCGCAGGCGGGGACGAGCAACAAAGACAGACGACGCAATGACATGATGGGCCCAGGTGACAAGCAATGAATGGCTGTCCGGTCCCGGCCCAAACCCGACGCCGCTTCATACGCGAAAGCGCGGCGGGCTTTTACTGGATAGTTGCGTTTTGATGGGTAGTTCAGGTGGGCGCGGATGAAGGCTTGCGCCCACCTGAGTCTGTCTTCAACGGGCAGGCGCCGTTGGCGGGGTGAAGCGCTTGTCGGAGATCTTCATCTCCGTGACGGGGCCGTACTTGCGGGCCACGTCGCGCAGGGCCTCCGCCTTGCCGATGAGGACGAACGTCAGGTCCTCCGGGGCGGGCAGGACGCGCTGGAGCACGGTGCGCACGCCGTCGCGGGTGGCGGCGGACACGGCGCCCGCGAAGCCGTTCACGTCCTGGGCGTCCAGGCCGTAGAAGGCCAGCTCCGACAGCTTCATGGCCAGCTGGTCCCCCGTCTCCAGCGTGGGGGGGAACTGCCCCAGCACGTAGGCCTGGGCGGAGGCGAGCATGGCGTCATCCATGCCCTCCTGGCGGTAGCGCGAGAGCACGTCCAGCGCCAGGTCGATGGCGCGGCCCGTGGTGGCCGTCTGCGTATAGGAGGTGAGGACGACGGTGTAGGGCTGGAGGGCCTGCTGCAGGGAGGAGCGGGCGCCGTAGGTGAGGCCCGTCTTCACGCGCAGCTCGGTGTTGAGCAGCGAGGTGAAGCGGCCGCCCAGCACGGTGTTGCCCAGCTCCGCCACGACGCGGTCCGGGTCGGTGCGGCGGATGCCGGTGTTGCCAATGGCGAAGTAGGTCTGGGTGGCGTCCGGCTTGTCCACCAGCAGCACGTGCCGGCCCTTCGTGGGCGCGGTGGCGGGCACGGCGGGGAGCGGCTGGCCCGCGGGGGCCCACCCGCCCAGGGCGGCCTCCAGCTTCGCGGCGAGCTGCTTCGCGTCGAAGTCCCCCACCACGGAGAGGATGAGCCGGTCCGCGCCCAGGTTCGCCTTCGCCCAGCCGAGCACGTCGCCCCGGCCAATCGTGGGCAGTGACGCCTCACTGCCCACCGACGACCCGCCGTACGGGTGCGAGGGGAAGTGGAAGGCATTGAAGTACACGCCGATGAGCATGCGCGGGTCGCCGTCCTTGGCGGAGGCGATCTCCGACACGCGCAGCGCGCGGGCCTTCTCCAGCTCCTTCGCGTCGAAGCGCGGGCGCACGAGCATGTCCGACAGCAGCTCCACCATCAGCGCGGTGTCGCGGGCCTGGAAGCTGCCGTTGAGGATGAGGGCCTCGCGGCCCGGCACGACCTCCAGCTCGCCGCCCACGCCGTCCACGGCGTCCGCGAACTGCTGGGCGTTGCGGGGGCCCGCGCCCTTCTGGAGCAGCTCGGCGGTGAGCGCGGCCAGCCCCTCCTTGCCGGCGGGGTCGGTGACGGCGCCGCCCTTGAGCCACGCGCTGAAGGACACCAGCGGCAGCTCGTGCTTCTCCACGAGCAGCAGCCGCACGCCGTTCTTCAGCGTGACGGCGGTCGCCTCCGGCAGCGTCACGCCCTTCGTCGACAGCGGGGCGGTGGGGGCCGGCGCCGGGG
>NZ_JBKGHJ010000518.1:0-5439 GCF_046520365.1 Corallococcus sp. 4LFB | reverse complement strand
ATCGTTCCGATGTTCACGTGGGGCAGGCTGCGATCGAACTTTTCCTTGGACATGAACCGCTCCTCACGACGCCGCCGGTGCAACCCCGGCGGTATAGGACTTCGAGAGAACTTCCGAAGGGTGCTGCGTGTGCTTCAAAGCCGCTGGAACGTCAATAGAATTCGCCCGGCGGCTCCCCCTACGGCCGGGAGGTCAGTAGCTCGGGTTGAGCGCTGACTTGGGCGCCGGTGCGTAGTGCTTGAACTGCATGGTGTAGGTCGCCCTTCCCTGGCTCTTGCTGCGCAGGTCGGTCGAGTACCCGAACATGGCGGCCAGGGGCACCTCCGCCTGGATGGCCTGCACGCCGCCAGGCCGGGGCGTCATGCCCAGGATCTTCCCGCGCCGGCCGTTCAGGTCGCCGATGACGTCGCCCATGGCGGCCTCCGGGGTGACGACCTCCGTGGCCATGATGGGCTCCAGGAGCACCGGGCTCGCCGCGCGGACCGCGTCCTTGAAGGCCAGGGAGCCGGCGATCTTGAACGCCATCTCCGACGAGTCCACGTCGTGCATGGAGCCGTCGTAGGCCTCCACCTTCACGTCCACCATGGGGTAGCCCGCGACGGGGCCGTTCTGCATGGCCTCCTTCGCGCCGTCGCGCGCGGCGTCCACGAACTCCTTGGACACGGCGCCGCCGGTGATGCTGTTGACGAACTCGAAGCCCTTGCCCGGCTCGTTCGGGGACACGCGCAGGTTGATGTGGCCGTACTGCCCCTTGCCACCCGCCTGGCGGATGTACTTGCCCTCCGCCTCCTTCGTCGCCGTCACCGTCTCGCGGTAGGCCACCTGCGGCTTGCCGATGTTCGCGTCCACCTTGAACTCGCGCAGGAGCCGGTCGACGATGATTTCGAGGTGCAGCTCGCCCATGCCGGCGATGAGCGTCTGGCCCGTCTCCTCGTTGGAGCGCACGCGGAAGGACGGGTCCTCCATGGCCAGCCGCTGCAGGGCCTGGATGATCTTGTCCTGGTCCGCGGTGGACTTCGGCTCGATGGCGATGTCGATGACCGGCTCGGGGAACTCCATGCGCTCCAGGACGATCTGCTGCTTGTCGTCACAGAGCGTGTCGCCCGTGGTCGCGAGCTTCAGGCCCACCACCGCGCAGATGTCGCCGGCGTAGCACTCCGTGAGCTCGTCCTTCTTGTCCGCGCGCATCTGCACGAGCCGGCTGACGCGCTCGCGCTTGCCCTTCACGGAGTTCCACACCGCCGTGCCCGCCTCCAGCTTCCCGGAGTAGACGCGCAGGAACGTCAGCGTCTGCGACGAGAAGGAGGGGTCGTTCATGATCTTGAACGCCAGCGCGCTGAAGGGGGCGTCGTCGCGCGTCTCGCGGATGGCGTCCTCGCCCTTGGGCGTCTTGCCGTGGATCGGCGGGATGTCCAGCGGGCTGGGCAGGTAGTCCACCACCGCGTCCAGCAGCGGCTGCACGCCCTTGTGACGGAACGCCGAGCCGCAGAACACCGGGAACAGCTTCAGCCCCACACACCCCTTGCGGATGGCGCCGCGCACCTCCTCTTCGGTCAGCTCGTCGCCGTTGAGGAACTTCTCCGTGAGCGCGTCGTCCTGCTCCGCGGCGGCCTCCAGCAGCTCCCCGCGCGCGGCGGTGGCGGCCTCCTGGTAGTCCGCGGGGATGTCCACGACCTCGAAGCGGCTGCCCTGCTCCGCGTCCTGGAACACCAGTGCCTTCATGCGCACCAGGTCGATGACGCCCTTGAGCTTGTCCTCGCTGCCCAGGGGCAGCTGCATGCGCACGGGACGCGCACCCAGCTTCTCCTTGATGGTGCCGACGGACATTTCGAAGTCCGCGCCCACCCGGTCCATCTTGTTGATGAAGCAGATGCGCGGGACCTTGTAGCGGTCCGCCTGGCGCCACACCGTCTCCGACTGCGGCTCCACGCCGTTGACCGCGTCGAACACGGCGATGGCGCCGTCGAGCACGCGCAGCGAGCGCTCCACCTCGATGGTGAAGTCCACGTGCCCCGGCGTGTCGATGATGTTCACGCGGTAGCGCTGGCCCGTCCGCTCCCAGAAGGCGCTGATGGCCGCGGAGGTGATGGTGATGCCTCGCTCTCGCTCCTGGACCATCCAGTCCGTGGTGGTGGTGCCTTCGTGCACCTCGCCCATCTTGTGGATGGCGCCTGTGTAGAACAGGATCCGCTCGGTGGTGGTCGTCTTGCCGGCATCGATGTGCGCCATGATGCCGATGTTGCGGTAGCGCTCGAGGGGGAACTCACGGGCCATGACTCGGTTCCTTCCGGACGTCTCTGGGACATCTGCCAGGGCTGACAAACAAAACCGCCCGGACGCTGGCAGCGCATCCGGGCGGCAACCGCGAAGCCCCTTTCGGGACCTACCAGCGGTAGTGAGCGAAGGCCTTGTTGGCTTCCGCCATCTTGTGCGTGTCTTCACGCTTCTTCACCGCGTTCCCGCGGTTGTTGGCGGCGTCCATGATCTCGCCGGCCAGCTTCTCCTGCATGGTCTTCTCACCACGCGCCTTGGCGTAGGAGATGATCCAGCGCATGCCCAGCGCGACGCGGCGGTCCTGACGGACTTCCACGGGCACCTGGTAGGTGGCGCCACCGACGCGGCGGCTCTTCACCTCGAGGACGGGCTTGACGTTGTCCAGGGCCTTCTTGAACGTCTTGAGGGGGTCTTCCTTCGCGCGCTCCTCCATGAGGGCGAAGGCGCCGTAGCACACGCCCTCCGCGATGGACTTCTTCCCCTTGCGCATCAGGTCGTTGACGAACTTGGTGACGAGCCGGTCCTGGAACTTCGGATCCGGGAGAATCTTCCGCTTGGCGACTACGCGACGACGAGGCATCTCTTCCCTTACGCCCCACTCTCCTCGCTTTTGAGGAAAGCCTTGTTCAGGGGGCTTCAAGAACGACTGCTTGGAACTTCCAGGGACACTCCCCAGGGTGTGGGGCCAGCGTCCAACACTGCTTCAGGTACCGCGAAGGTGTTCCGCGCCAACGACGCGCGGGAGAACCGGACTAGCTGGGGCGCTTGGCGCCGTACTTGGAGCGGCTCTGCTTGCGACCGGCAACGCCCACGGAGTCCAGCGTGCCGCGGATGATGTGGTAGCGAACGCCCGGGAGGTCCTTCACACGGCCACCGCGGATCATGACCACCGAGTGCTCCTGGAGGTTGTGACCCACGCCGGGGATGTAGGAGGTGACCTCGATGCCGTTGGTGAGACGCACGCGGGCCACCTTGCGGAGGGCCGAGTTCGGCTTCTTCGGGGTCGTGGTGTAGACGCGCGTGCACACACCGCGCTTCTGGGGGCACTCCTTCAGGGCAGGGCTCTTGCCCTTGATGTTGAGCTTCTCGCGGCCCTTGCGGACGAGCTGGCTGATGGTCGGCACTGAAACCTCTTCTTCGATGGGGACCCCGCGTCCGGCTACACGAAAGCGGAGCATATCTACCTACAGGCTACACAAAAGGCCCGCGAGTATAGGGAGGGCCCCCCGGGTGTCAAGCATGGCTTGCCCCTGGGCCAGAACCGGCCAGAGGACCCGGGTGCATTCCCCTCACACCCGAAAAACCTGGGACTGCGACGACGGCCGGACGCTCTACTCCCTTAGGCCCCTAGAAGTCGAGGACCATCACGATCGCGTCCTCGCCCTCGTCCACGTAGTAGTTCGGGCGGATGCCGACCGGCCGGAAGCCCAGCGAGCGGTAGAGGCTGAGGGCGGACTCGTTGCCCCGGCGCACCTCCAGCGTGGCCAGGGAGCACCGGCGCGCCACGCCCCGGCGCAAGACCTCCTCCATCACGACGCGCGCGACGCCCCGGCGGCGGTGCACGGGGGCGGTGGCGACGTTGAGGACGTGGACCTCGTCGTGGACGATCCAGAAGATGGCCAGACCCAGCAGCTCCACGCCGCCCTCGGGGCGCGGCTCCTCCACGAGGAGGATGGTGGACCAGTCGTGCTGGAGTTCGCGCCCGAGCAGCTCCGTGGACCAGGGGTTCTTGAAGGACGCCTTCTCCAGCGCCATCACCGCCGGCATGTCGTCCACGGTCATCTGCCGGATGAGGAAGCCCCTCCCCTTGTCGGGCGTCCCGTCCTCCCGCAGCCGTCTCATCGCCGTGCCTCCCGTGCGAAGGGCGCCACCCGCCGCACCTGCGCCGACCTGCGTACTTCAGCCAGGGCCTGGGCCGCCAGCTCTCCGTAGCGCGCCCGCACCAGCTCCTCGCGGATGGCCGTGCGCGCCGCCTGGTCGAACTCACCGGGGTACAGGTCCCGGTGCGCGTCATAGTGGTGACGAACCTCCGCCTCGCTCACCTGAGCCTTCAACCGGACCCGACTGTCGAGGATTCGCTCCGCCCTCAGCCCCCGCACCAGCACGGCCACCAGGGCGTCGCGGTCCACGCCGTGCCGGTCCAGGAAGCGCTGGAGCGCCTCCTCCCCGCCCAGCCGCGCACGGAAGGCGTCCAGCCGGGTCTCTACCTCCGCCGGTTCGGCCGGAAAGGCCTGCAGGCGGTCGGCGCTCAGCACCTGGAGGCGCTGGTTGATGGACAGCTCCAGGGCCCCCCGGAGCGTCTGCTCGTCCAGCGGCAGGGCGGCGGCCTGCACGGCCCCCCGCTGGATCAGCGCCACCCGGGCCTCCATCTCCAGCTCGCTCTGGGTGAGGACCTGGCCCTCGATGACCGCCACCACGCGGTCCATCACCCTGCCCTCTTCCACGGCGGGAGCGGGCGGCGGGGAGGCGGCATGGGCGGTCACCCAGGACCCCAGGGCAATCCCCAGCGCCACGGGGAGCAGCCCGCACGCCAGCCATGGAGGGGGCGTCCGGCGGGGGCGCGGTGCTGGCATGGCCTTCCTCATGTTCCGGCGACTGTAACCATCGCGGCCCTGTCCGGACATCCCGTGCTGGCGCTCACCGCCCCGCTGGTTACGTTCTCCCTTGTCGGGTACTGCACCACCCTCAAAAACCTATGGCTGACGACTACTACCAGATTCTGGGCGTGCCACGGACGGCCTCGGCGGACGACCTCAAGAAGGCCTTCCGCAAGCTCGCGCGCCAGCATCACCCCGACGTCAATCCTGGCGACAAGGGCGCGGAGGAGAAGTTCAAGCGCATCAACACCGCCTTCGAGGTGCTGGGCGACCCGAAGAAGCGCGCGCTCTACGACGAGTTCGGCGAGGACGCGGAGAAGATCGGCTTCGACGAGAAGAAGGCCGCGGCCTATCGCCAGTACCGCGCGGCCCAGGCGGCCGGGGGCAGCGGGGGCGGCGGCATCCCCTTCAGCACCGAGGGCGTGGACCTGGGGGACCTCTTCAACGACATCTTCGGGCGCGCGGGGGCTGGCGGAGGCAGCGCGGGCGGGTTCGACATCAACGACCTCTTCGGCGGGCCGGGGCGGCAGCCGGTCCACGGCGGCCGAGCGCGCGACGACCTGACGAC
>NZ_JBKGHJ010000517.1:0-5464 GCF_046520365.1 Corallococcus sp. 4LFB | reverse complement strand
CGGCGGCCTGGCGCGGGCCAGCGTCAGGTGCGCGGTGTACTCGGGTGCTCGAGTGAGCCAGCGGCTCCAGGCGCGCGGGCCACGTCCGCCTGGAGCGCCTTCAGCGCGGCGGTGTCCCGCGCACGTCCGGCCCAGAGCACGCGCGGGTGGAGGGCGGACCGAACGTCCGCCGCCGGCACCGACAGCACGAAGGCGCGTGGTACAGCCCCACCGGCTCCAGCGCGTCGCGCAGCTCCGGCAGGCGGCCGTCGTCCACGTCTCCCAGGAACAGCAGCGTCAGGTGCACGCCCTCCGCCCGCACCCACTTCGCGTCCGGCGCGAGGGCGCGCAGGCGCTCGATGCCCCGCCCGGTTTCAGCGGTGAGGGCGTCTCCCAGCGTCACGGCGGTGAACAGGCGCATCGCGATGCTCCTCCTCGAGAACCGGCATCAGGGAACCTGGACGCTCCGGGCCGCGCGCGACTTCCTTGGCCACAGCGCGTACAGCCAGGCGGGCAGGAACACGAGGAACTCCACGCCGCTCACGTACAGGCCTCGCGCGGAGAGCATGCCCGCGCCGATGGGCGCCACCGGCAGCGGCCGCAGCGGGGCGAAGACGCGCGCGTGGGAGAAGGGCCAGAAGAGGGCCGCGCCCAGCCCGCCGTCCGTGAGCGTGTCCAGGATGCCGTGGCTGGCCACCGCCGCGAGCGTCAGCAGGCCCCAGCGCGTGGCGGACTCCCCCTTCCACCGGGCCAGCGCCGCCACCGCGAGCGCCACCCCCGCCGCGAAGACGAACGAGTGCGACGCGCCGCGGTGCCCCCACGTCGCCGCGTAGGGGATGCGCAGCGCGAACGCCACCACGTCCGCGTCCGGCAGGAGGGCCAGCAGCGACAGGAACCCCATCACCGCCAGCCGTCGGCGCCAGGGCACCGCCGCCCCGGTCTCGTAACGTCCCAGCGCCATGCCCACGGCCACGTGCCCGATGCTCGCCATGCGCGGGACCCTAACGCAGCGGGGGCCACCTGGAGAGGGCCCCCATGCGTGGGGTAGCCTCCGTCGATACATGCGGTTCCTGTTCTCACGCGCTCGTGTCGAAGCCACCCTGCAACGCCGTCTGGAGGAGTGGCGGGCCGACGTCGGCTCCTGGCTCAACATGACGCGCGTCGGCGCCACCACGGCGTGGCTGCTGCTGGCCATGGCGGACGACTGGAGCGTGTCGCGCGGCGTGCTGGCGGCCTACATCGCGCTCGCGGCGCTGTCGTGGGCGGCGGCGCGCCGGGTGCCGTACCTGCTGCGGCGGCCCGCGCTGGGCGTGGCGCTGCTGGACATGCCGCTCATCTACTTCCTCCAGGCGCAGGCCATCCCGGCCTCCGCCAACGGCGTGCCCACCGCGCTGCTCACCATGGGCGTGTACCTGGTGCTGGTGGTCATCGTGTCCATGGTGACGCTGTCGCGGCTCATCGTCGCGGGCGCCACGGCGCTGGGCATCGTCGCGGTGGCCCTGCTCACCCTGAGCGCGGGCCTGGCGCCCGCCCAGTTCCTGCCCGGCATGGTGCTGGTGATGGTGCTCGCGTCGTCCGTGGCCTTCTTCATCAGCCGCACGGTGATGGGGCTGGTGACGGACGTGGTGCGCGAGGAGATGCAGCGCGAGCGGCTGGGGCGCTTCTTCTCCCCGGAGGTCGCGCGGCGCATCTCGCAGAAGGGCACCGACGGCGAGGCGGGCGAGCACCGCGAGGTGACGCTGCTCGTCTCCGACATCCGCGGCTTCACCACGCTGTCGGACCGGATGGAGAGCCCCCAGGTGGTGGCGCTGCTCAACGAGTACCTGTCGCGCATGGTGGAGGTGGTGTTCCGCCACGGCGGCACGCTCGACAAGTTCATGGGCGACGGCATCCTCGCGTACTTCGGCGCGCCGCTGGACCAGCCCGGCCACCCGGCCGCCGCCGTGTCGTGCGCGCTGGCCATGCTGGAGGCGCTGGACACGCTCAACCAGGAGCGCGCCGCCCGGGGCGAGTTCCCGCTGAGCATCGGCGTGGGCGTGCACACCGGCCGCGTGGTGGTGGGCGCGGTGGGCAGCGAGCAGCGCCGCGAGTACACCGTCATCGGCGACGCGGTGAACCTGGCCAGCCGCATCGAGGGCCTGACGAAGAAGGTCGGCGCCCCGGTGCTCGTCTCCCACGCCACGCGCGAGCGCTGCCAGGAGGCCTTCGACTTCGAGGCCGCCGCCCCGCTGCCCGTCGCGGGCAAGCCGGAGCCCGTGGCCACCTTCCTGCCCCGCAAGCGGAGCCTGCTCGCCGCGAGCTGAAAAGACAGCGGGGCCGGGAGTCGCCTCCCAGCCCCGCGGGTGTTGCGCTCCGGGAAGGCTCAGTACGCCTTGGAGAACACGATGCGGCCCTGCGACGGGTTGCCGGTCATCACGCACTTGCCCGGCTCCTGCTTGAGGCTGAACGGGCGGCAGCGGGTGGTGAGGCCCGTCTCCTCCTTGATGCGCGCCTCCGTCTTCGGGTCGCCGTCCCAGTGCGCCAAGAGGAAGCCGTCCTCCGCGCGCGCCTTCAGCTCCTCGTAGGAGTTGACCTCGAAGGTGTGCGAGTCGCGGAAGTCCTTCGCCTTCTGGAACAGGTCCTTCTGCATCTGGTCCAGCATGGTCTGGGCCTTGGCGGCGGCCTCGTCCAGCGACACGAACTCCTTCTGGCGCAGGTCGCGGCGCACCATCACGCAGGAGCCCTTGGCCAGGTCCTTGGGCCCCAGCTCGATGCGCAGACACGTGCCGATGAGCTCGTGCTCGTTGTACTTGAAGCCCGGGCCCTTCGTTTCGTCGTCGTCCACCACCACGCCCAGGCCCGCCTTGCGCAGGTCCGCGGCCAGCGCGTGCGACTTCTCCATCACCTGCGTCTTCTCCGCGTCCGTCGCCTTGCCCGCGATGGGGATGATGACCACGTGCGTGGCGGCGATGCGCGGCGGCACCACGAGGCCCGCGTCATCCGAGTGCGTGAGGATGAGCCCGCCGATGAGGCGCGTGGAGGAGCCCCACGACGTCTGCCACACGTGGTGCACGCGGCCGTCGCGGCCCTGGAACGTGGTGTCGAAGGCCTTGGCGAAGTTCTGGCCCAGGTTGTGGCTGGTGCCCGCCTGGAGCGCCTTCTTGTCCTGCATCATGGCTTCGATGCTGTACGTGCGCAGCGCGCCGGCGAACTTCTCCGACTCCGACTTGCGCCCCGGCAGCACGGGCATGGCCATGTAGTCCTCCGCGAACGCGCGGTAGACCTCCAGCATCTGCAGCGTGCGCTCCTCCGCCTCCGCCTCCGTCTCATGGCAGGTGTGGCCCTCCTGCCAGAGGAACTCCGTGGTGCGCAGGAACAGGCGCGTGCGCATCTCCCAGCGCATCACGTTGGCCCACTGGTTCACCAAGAGCGGCAGGTCCCGGTAGCTCTGGATCCACTTGGAGAAGCTGCGGTTGATGATGGTCTCGGACGTGGGCCGGATGACCAGCGGCTCCTCCAGCTTCTGGCCGCCCGCGTGCGTGACGACCGCCAGCTGCGGGTTGAAGCCCTCCACGTGCTCGGCTTCCTTCTTGAGGTAGCTCTCCGGGATGAGCAGCGGGAAGTAGGCGTTCTTCACGCCCGTGTCCTTGAACATCTTGTCCATCGTCCGCTGGATGTTCTCCCACAGCGCGTAGCCGTTGGGGCGGATGACCATGCAGCCCTTCACGTCCGAGTAGTCGGCGAGCTTCGCCTTCTGGACCAGGTCGACGTACCACTCGGAAAAGCCCTTCTCGCGGGGCGTGAGCTTCTCGGCCATGTGCTGGGCACCTTGCTTGGGGATGGAAAGAGGGGGGTTGCCTACGATGGGATGTTCCGGAAATCAACGCCGGACCGAGGCCGGACTCGTCCCCGGAACGCCGTCCGTGCTTGGAGGAGGACCCGCCATGCCTACGCTCCCTGACGCCGCGCCCCGCGGGCTCGCCGACGACGTCTTCGTGTTCGAAGCCCCCTTCACCCTCTTCGGCGTCCCCGTGGGGGGCCGGATGACGGTCCTCCGCCTGCCGGACGGCGGGCTGTGGGTGCACTCGCCCGTCGCCTTCACGCCGGAGCGGAGGGCCGCCGTGGAGGCCCTGGGCCAGGTGCGCTTCCTCGTCGCCCCCAACCTCTTCCACCACCTGCACCTGCCGGACTGGGCCGCGGCCTTCCCCGACGCCCGGGTGGTGGCGCCCGCGGGGCTGCGCGCGAAGCAGCCGGCGCTGCGAATCGACCAGGAGCTGGAGGACACGCCCGACCCCGCCTGGGCCCCCGTGCTGGACCAGATGCACGTGCGCGGCATGCCCCAGCTCAACGAGTTCCTCTTCTTCCACCGCCCCAGCCGCACGCTCATCGTCACCGACCTGGCCTTCCACTATCCGCGCGCGGAAGGCTGGAAGCTGCGCGCGTACCTGTGGCTGGACGGCGTCCTGGGGCGGTTCGCGGCCCCGCGCTTCCTGCGCCTGTTCACGAAGGACCGGGAGGCCGCGCGCGCCGCGCTCCAGCGTGCGCTGGGGTGGGACGTGGAGCGCGTCGTCGTCTGCCACGGCCAGGTGCTGGAGCACGGCGGCCACAAGGCGCTCCAAGACGCCTTCACCTGGCTGTAGGGCGCGGTACGCCCTGCCCCCGCGTCACAGGGGAGTGTCGCCTGCTGCACTCCACGCCGCGCTGCGCTAGAAGGGGCCCTCCTTGTCTTTCCTGAATTCCCCCCAGGAGGTTCCTTTCATGCGGTCCATTCTTTCGTCCGTGGGCGCGGTCGCGGTGTGCCTCGTCGCGGGCTCCGCGCTCGCCAACTCCACCGGCATCAGCGGGCGCAGCGGCAAGCAGGGCGTGTCCTGCACCGCGTCCGGCTGCCACGGCGGCGGGGCCAGCACCCCCACCGTGACGCTGGAAGGTCCCACCGCGCTGACGGCGGGCCAGACGGGGCAGTACTCGCTGGTCATCACCGGCGGTCCCGGTGTGAAGGCGGGCATGAACGTGGCCACGGACGGCGCGACGCTGACCGCGGGCTCGGGCACGAAGCTGCTGAACGGGGAGCTGACGCACTCGCTGCCCAAGAACTTCACCAGCGGCTCCGCGCGCTTCGACTTCTCGCTGGTGGCCCCGGCCACCAACGGCACCTACAAGGTCTACGCCGCGGGCAACTCCGTGAACGGCAACAGCGAGTCCACGGGCGACGCGCACGCCAACGCCACGCTGGACGTCGTCGTCACCGGCGGCACCGACCCCGTTCCCGATGAGGGCGATGACGAGAACGGCTGCTCCGCGGCCACCAGCGGCGCGCCGGCGGTGCTCATCGCCGTGTTCGCGGCGCTGGCCGCGCGCCGCCGCCGGAAGAACGCGCAGGGCTGACGCCCGGCTGCCCTCCGGCCGTGCCCCGGGGGCGGGACGACAACGCGAGGGCGGGCGGCCTACCATCGCCCCCCTTGATGCGACCAAGCCCCCTCCTGACCGCATTGTTCGTCGCGGGATC
>NZ_JBKGHJ010000516.1:0-5563 GCF_046520365.1 Corallococcus sp. 4LFB | reverse complement strand
CTTCCCGCACTCCTCCGCCCGCGCCGCCGGGCTCCTCGCGGCGCTCGCGCTGGTGCTCACCAGCGCCACGCCCGCGTTCGCCCTGCCGGGTGGAGGCAGGACGCCCCGCGCCATCGTGGAGGCGGACTCCGACCTGCCCCCGCCGGTGACGGGCGTGGACGTGGAGGAGCACCTGGGGGAACCGCTCCCCCTGGAGACGCGCCTCGTGAACTCCAACGGGGAGGAGGTGCGGCTGGGCACGCTGCTGTCCAAGACGCGCCCCACCCTGCTCACGCTCGTGTACTACGAGTGCCCCATGCTCTGTAACCTCGTCATCAACGAGCAGGTCCGCGTGATGCGCGAGCTGGGCCTGGAGCTGGGCAAGGACTACGAGGCCGTCACCGTCAGCATCGACCCCAAGGACACCCCGGCGCAGAGCGCCGAGCGGCGTCGCAAGTATCTGCAGTCCATGGGCAAGCCGGAGACGGCTCCGTGGCACTTCCTCACCGGCACCGACGAGAACATCCACAAGCTCGCCGACGCCGTGGGCTTCAAATACACGTATGAACCGAGCACGAAGCAGTACGCCCACCCCGCGGTGGTCACCGTGCTCACGCCGGAGGGGAGCATCTCCCGCTACCTCTACGGCACGTCGTTCGACCGCAAGGACGTGAAGCTTTCGCTGCTGGAAGCAGCGGGCGGTCGGGTCGGGACGAGCGTCGATCGCATCATCATGTCCTGTTTCAAGTATGACACCGCCACGCGGCGGTACGGTTTCTACATCTTCGGGTTCATCCGCCTGGGCTCCCTGGCTGTCTTCGGCGCCCTGGCCACGATGCTGATCTATTTCTGGAGGCGCGAGCTGAAGAAAGGCGCGACTACATGAGCGACCTGGCCAACCAATTCCTGTTCCTCCCGGAGCGCGCGTCCACGTTCGCGGAACGGGTCGACTTCCTGCACTACTTCGTCGTCGGCACGACGATGGTGATGTCCGCGGGCGTCGGCCTCGCGGCGCTCTTCATGTTCTTCCGCTACCGTCGGCGGGAGACCCACCAGCACACGGAATACGTGGTGCCGGACCTGAAGACGGAGTTCCTCTTCGTGTCCGTCCCGCTGGTGTTCTTCCTGGCGTGGTTCGCCATCGGGTTCCGGGACTTCACCTGGTACACCACCCCGCCCAAGGACTCGATGGATGTCTACGTCATGGGCAAGCAGTGGATGTGGAAGTTCTCCTATCCGGAGGGCCCCAACGGCGTGAACGTGCTGCACGTGCCGGCCCACCGCCCGGTGCGCCTGCTCATCACGTCCCGCGACGTCATCCACTCCTTCTACGTCCCGTCCTTCCGCATCAAGATGGACGCCGTGCCGGGCCGCTACACGCAGGCCTGGTTCGAGGCGACGAAGCCCGGCACGTACCAGGTGCTCTGCACCGAGTACTGCGGCCTGTCGCACTCGAAGATGCTGGCGGAGGTCGTCGTGCTCGCGCCGGAGGACTACGAGAACTGGCTGAAGGAGCAGCAGCGCGGCCGCCTGCAGGACCGGCAGGACGCGCTGGCGGACACGTCGCTCGTGCCGCCCGTGGCCCGCATGGCCGAGCAGGGCCAGAAGCTGGTGGGCACGCAGGGCTGCCTCAAGTGCCACTCGGTGGACGGCTCGAAGCACATCGGCCCCACCTTCCTGGGCCTCTACGAGCGCAACGAGAAGCTCGAGGACGGCCAGGACATCCGCGTGGATGAAGCCTACATCACCCAGTCGATGATGGACCCGGGCGCGCACATCGTCGCCGGCTACCAGAACGTGATGCCGACCTACCAGGGCAAGCTGCAGGGCCCCGAGTCGGCCGCCATCGTCGAGTACATCAAGACGCTGCGCACCGCGAACGTGCGCGAGACCGCTTCCGAGGGCCCCGCCTATGACCCCATCCAGTAGCATCGCCGCGCCGGGGGCCGTCCCCGGCCATGAGGCGCACGACGACCACGGCCACCACCCGAGCTACCTGACGGACGGCACCACGGTGAAGTCGTGGCTGCTGACGGTGGACCACAAGCGCATCGGCATCATGTACATGGCCTGGGTGCTGCTGTTCTTCCTGGTGGGCGGCATCTTCGCGCTGCTCATCCGGATCGAACTGCTGACGCCCGGTCCGACCATCATGGACGCGATGACGTACAACCGCGTCTTCACGCTGCATGGCATCGTCATGATCTTCCTGTTCATGATCCCTGCCATCCCGGCCATCTTCGGCAACTTCATGCTGCCGCTGATGCTGGGCGCCAAGGACGTGGCGTTCCCCCGCCTGAACCTGCTGTCGCTCTACGTGTACCTGGCCGGCGCGGGCTTCGCGCTCTGGGGCATGCTCAACGGCGGCCTGGACACCGGCTGGACGTTCTACACGCCGTACAGCGCGCACACGACGACCACGGTGGCGCCGGTGCTCTTCGGCGCGTTCATCATCGGGTTCAGCTCCATCCTCACGGGCATGAACTTCATCGTCACCGCGCACACCATGCGCGCGCCGGGCATCACCTGGTTCAAGATGCCGCTGATGGTGTGGGCGCTCTACGCCACCAGCTGCATCCAGGTGCTGGCGACGCCGGTGATTGGCCTGCTGCTCTTGCTGGTGACGGCGGAGAACCTGTTCAGCCTGGGCATGTTCGACGTGGCCCGCGGCGGTGACCCGGTGCTCTTCCAGCACCTGTTCTGGTTCTACAGCCACCCGGCCGTGTACATCATGGTGCTGCCGGCGTTCGGCGTGATGAGCGAGATCGTCTCCACGTTCAGTCGCAAGAACATCTTCGGCTACCGCGCGGTGGCGTACTCGAGCGTGGGCATCGCGTTCGTGGGCTTCTTCGCCTGGGGCCACCACATGTTCGTGTCCGGCCAGTCCACCTTCAACGCCGGCGTGTTCGGCGTGCTGTCCATGCTGGTGGGCGTGTTCACGGCCATCAAGGTCTTCAACTGGGTGGGCACCGTCTACAAGGGCGCGGTGGAGTTCAGCACCCCGTTCGCCTACTTCTGCGGCTTCCTGTTCTTCACCGTGTTCGGTGGCATGACGGGCATCGCGGTGGCGACGGTGTCCCTGGACGTGGCGTGGCACGACACCTACTTCGTCGTGGCGCACTTCCACTTCATCATGGTGGGCGCGACGATCATGGCCTTCCTGGCCGCGCTCCACTACTGGTTCCCGAAGATGTTCGGGAAGATGTACCACGAGGGGTGGGGCTTGGTGTCCGCGGCGCTCATCATCCTGGGCTTCAACGCGACGTTCATCCCCCAGTTCCTCGTGGGCAACGCGGGCATGCCGCGCCGCTACTACGAGTACCCGGAGCGCTTCCAGGCGCTGAACGTAGCGTCCACGGCGGGCGCTTCGCTGCTCGCGTTCGGGTTCATCATCATCGCGATGTACCTGACGTACGCGCTCATCTACGGCGAGCGCGTGGACAACCCGTGGAACAGCAAGGGCTACGAGTGGCTGACGATGTCCCCTCCGCCCACGCACAACTTCATTGGCCCGCAGCCGACGTATCCCGAGGAGCCGCACTTCTACGTGGATCCGAAGAAGGCCGAGGGCGAGGTGTCGGATGTCTAGCGCGCACGTGACGCCGGGCTCGGTGCCCGGTCCCAAGCTGGCCGCCCACTTCGCGTCGCTGGAGGTCCAGAAGCACGCGGCGCGGCTGGGCATGTGGCTGTTCCTCGCCACGGAAATCCTGCTCTTCGCCGGGCTCTTCGCGTGCTACGCGGCCTACCGCTTCCTGTTCCCGGAAGCGTGGGCGGCCTCCAGCCGCAGCCTGGACCTGACGATGGGCACCATCAACACGGTGGTGCTCATCACCTCCTCGTTCACCGCCGCCATGGCGGTGCACTACGCCAAGGAGGGGAAGAACAAGATGGTGGGGCACATGAACGTGCTCACCCTCCTGATGGCGATGGGCTTCCTCGTCATCAAGTTCTTCGAGTACAAGCACAAGTTCCACATCGGGACGCTGCCGGGCCGCTACTACTTCTACGAAGGCATCCAGCTGCCGGGCGCGCCGCTGTACTTCACGGTGTACTTCGCCTCCACCGCGCTGCACGCGCTGCACGTCGTCATCGGCATGACGGTGCTCGCGTTCGCCACGGTGCGCGCGTACCGCGTCGGGGACTTCAGCGCGAACAACTACACGCAGGTCGAGCTGGGCTCCATGTACTGGCACCTCGTCGACCTGGTGTGGATCTTCCTCTTCCCGATGCTGTACCTGGTCTGAGGGTTACGACATGGCCATCGCCAACGAATCGCATCAGGAAGAGCAGAACATGCAGGAGCACCACGGCGCCGGGCGCTACGTGGTCATCTGGATTGCCCTGCTGGTGCTGACGCTCGTCACGGTCTTCACCGGCCGCATGCACCTGCCCAGCTTCGGCCTGCTGCTGGCGCTCGTCATCGCCAGCGTGAAGGGCACGCTGGTGGCGCTGTACTTCATGCACCTGTCGGAGCACCAGGGCGCCAACCGCCTGGTCTTCGGTGTGTCCATCATCTTCGTGGTCCTGCTCATCGGCTTCTCGCTGATGGACCTGGGCACCCGCTTCCGGCTGGCCAACCCCCCGGGGTCGCAGTACAGCGACCTCCAGGCGGTGGACATCGGCGCGAACCCGGCGGAAGGCCGCCACGGCGGGCACCAGCAGCTCCAGAAGCAGGGACACGAAACGCACGAGTAGTCCCCGCTTCCTCGCGGTCCCCTGAAGCACGAACGCGGCGCCCGGGTTTCTTCCCTGGCGCCGCGTCGCTTTTGCGGGCGGTGTGCCTCGCGGGGTGGGGACTACAGGGCGACGGTCAGGTTGAAGGAGAGCGCCGTGTCGGTGGACACCTTGCCCGGGGGCGGGGCGCTGTCGGACTTCACGAGGAAGCCCACGCCCAGGGCCAGCGCGTCGGTGAGGTTCGCCATCACCTGCGTCTGGCTGCTGAAGAGGATGCGCGAGTCGCTGATGACGCTGACCAGGATCTCCGCCTCTTCCTGGAAGGTGATGTCCTTGGAGACGCCGTAGCGGAACAGGGCGCCGAAGCGCGGACCGCCCAGGTCCACGTCCGGCAGGTCCATGCGCTCCGGGTAGTACTGGAAGCGCGTCTCGCGGGCGTAGCGGAAGGCGAAGTCGGTGCGCAGGATGGTCTCGCGCACGCTGGCCTTCTCATCCCGCTTGGTGTCGAACCAGAAGATGCTGGCGCCGGCTTCACCGTAGGGCCGCGCCTCGATGCTCTTGATGTGGTCCGTGTCGACGCCGGTCAGCAGGTAGCCGCTGATCTCCTGCGTGAAGCGGCGGTCCCCGCGCAGCTCGACGCCGGCGTTGAGGGCCACCACCTGGGACAGGGACTCCACCTCCCCCTCCACCTGGGGCGGGCGGCTGCGGCCGTACGCACCGTAGGCCTTCACGGAGTAGATCCAGTGCTCCGTCTTGCGCAGCGCGCTCGCCAGGCCACTCACCGTCAGCGTGGACGCGTTGCCCGTGAGGGAGATGAGGCTCAAGCCCACGCTGACGTCCCAGACGCTGGGCTTCGCCGGGGCCGCGGCGGCGGCTTCGGGGCGGGCGCGGGGGCGGCGGGCGAGTCGGG
>NZ_JBKGHJ010000515.1:0-5574 GCF_046520365.1 Corallococcus sp. 4LFB | reverse complement strand
CGCGTCCCCTGCCCCCGGGCCGCCCGGGCGGCGAGCGCCACGTGCTCGGCCGAGTCCACCATCAGCGTCACGGGCGCTGGCGGCCGGCACAGCGCCGCCAGGGCCTCGGCATCCACGACGGGGTAGCCCATGAGCAGGTCGGTAAAGCCGCGCTCGCGCAGGCGCACGGCCTCGTCGGCGCTGAAGCACATGAGGCCCTGGAAGCCGGGATGCCCGTCGAGCACGCGCCGCAGCAGCGCGACGCACCGTACCGACTTCGTGGCCACCCGCACGGGCAGGCCCCCCGCACGCCGCAGCAGCGCCGCCGCGTTCTCGTCCAGGAGGTCCACGTCCGCGAAGGCCAGCGGCAGCCGCCGTCCCTCCAGGGCCCGGGCGTAGTAGGCGTAATCACGCGGCATGTCAGGACCTCCGGGCGCGGGCTCCACGGGAGAAGGTCATCATCGCCGCGCGCCGTCGTATCCGGGGACCGGCCACACGGGCGCGTGGGGTGGTGGACAGGGCGGGGAGGAGGCGCCGGAAAAGGGGCAGCGCGCCGGACATTCCTGGGGGAACGCCCGGCGCGCGCACACACGGATTCTTCGACTCCTGGGTCGGCCCACCCCCCCGGAAGGGCACGGAACGCCATGGTGCCGTCAGCCGAAAGTCATTTCTATTGAGGAAATCACGCGAGTCTCAGACGACCCGGGGGGCAGGGAATCATTTCCCACCTGGACAGGCGGAAGAAGCACTGATTCCACTCCCGACCTCACAAGTCTTCCAATTGGCCCCAGCCGCTATAGTAAGTAAATCGTGATTGATTTGATTTCCGAGGACCAACGCCTCTTGCAGGAGCTGGAGGGGCTGCTGGAGGGGCTGGAGCCCGGCTCCGAGGCACTGCCAGCGGTCCTCGCCGCGCTCCGTGGCGCCCTGCGCGCGGAGCGGACGGCGGCGTACGGCGTGGACGTAGGCCCGGACCGCTTTCACACGGCCTTCGTGTACGGCGTGGGCTTCCCGCAGCCGTCCTCGGTCCTTTCGGAGGCCTTCGACGCGTCCCTGCCGCCGGCGGGGAGCCGGTTCGGCTATTTCGATCCCGCGCGTCCGCCGCTGGCCCAGCGCAACCGGGCGATGCGCTTCTCGCCGCTGGGCATGCCGGAGCCCCTGCGGGCCCTGCCCATCACCGGCGAGGGCGAGGGGCCGCTGTGGGAGCGGCTGGGGCTGAGCGAGGCGGAGTGGGAGCACGCGCGGACGCAGCTGGCCGGGAGCGCCGCGAACCTGTACCGGCGTCTGGGATTGGAGCACCTGGCGCAGCTGCGGGTGCTGGTGTGCGAAGGCGACATGATGCTGGGCTGGGTGGGCGCCTTCCGGGCCGAGCCCTTCACGGAGCGGGAGCAGCGGCTGCTCCAGGCGCTGACGCCCGCCATCCAGCGGCGCATGGCCATGGACCGGCGGCTGCGACGAGGCGGCCTGCTGGGCCCGCCCTGGGCGCGGCGCTGGAGGTGCTGGGCGGCCCGCGTGGGTCGTCACGTTCAGCGGCCGGGTGATGCACGCCAACAAGGCGGGGCAGGCGCGGTGGGAGCAGGACTCGCAGGCGCTGGCGGCGCAGGTGCGCGAGTGTCTGCGGAGCCCGCCGGGCACGGGGCCGCTCTTCTCCTCCGGCCCGCTGCGCACGCAGGGGCTGCCGGACCACTACCTGGTGCTGGACCCCGGCCCCCCGATGGAGCCGACGTCGCGCCTGCCGGTGCTGACCAGCGCTGGGGGCTCACCGCGCGCGAGGCGCAGGTGCTGGAGCACGTGGTGCAGGGGGAGACGAACAAGGCCATCGCCCTGCACCTGGGCTGCGCCGAGCGCACGGTGGAGGTGCACGTCACGCACCTCCTGAACAAGGCGCAGGTGGAGAGCCGCTCCGCGCTCATCTCCCGCTTCTTCCAGTCCTGATGCGCCGTGGGCACCGCCCCCGGCGTGACTAGGATGGAAGGATGGATGATGCGCTCTTGAAGAAGGCGCTGGCTCGCGCCGACGCGGCGGTGGCGAAGGGGCCGCATGCGGTCGCGGCGGATGGCCAGCGCCGCACGCGGCACGTGGCGATGGGGGACCCGCAGGCGGACTTCGGCCGGGTGCTGTCCATCCTCTCACTGCACGGGCTGCTGGACGGGGACGGAGGGCTGCGCCCGGACGTGTGCCTGGTGTCCGTGGGCGACCACTTCGACTGGGGTCCCGCGGCCGACCGCGAGCGCGTGGCCCGGAGCGCGCTGCGGCTGGTGGCGTGGCTCGCGTCCCATCCGGCGGATCAGGCGGTGCTGCTCCTGGGCAACCACGACCTGGGGCGCGTGGGAGAGCTGGCGGACTTCACCGATGCGACCTTCCGGGCCGCGCAGGTGGACGCGGACCGGGTCTACGCCGGGGATGACACCGACGCGGCGGCGGAGCGGGCCTTCCTCCAGCGCTGGCCCGGCTTGCCGAGCGCGGAGCTGGCGGCGCGGGACTTCAGCGCCTGGACCGGGGAGCAGCGCGCGTGGGTGGAGCACCTGCTGCGCGCACGGAGGTTCCGCGTCGCGCACGCGGCCGGGGATTCGCTGCTGGTGCTGCACGCGGGCGTCACGCGCGAGGACCTGGAGGTCGTGGGGCTCGAGTCCGGGCGGTGGGCGGACGCGCGCGCGGTGGCGGAGGCGCTCAACGGGGTGATGGACCGGGCGGTGGCGGCGTGGAAGGGCGGGCCGCTCGTGCTGCCGGGGCTGCACCATCCGGGCAATGCGAAGGATGGCGAGGGAGTGGGCATCTTCTACCAGCGGCCCAGCCTGGCCGCGGAGGATGCGGAGCGCGTGCGGGGGACGCCCCGGCGCAGGTTCGATCCCCGGCGCCTGCCGCTGGGGTTGTCCCAGGTGGTGGGCCACACGCGGGACAAGCGGGTGCGGGAGCTGGTGTCACCCGGTCCCGTGCGCGACGGGGTGCTGCGCCACCTGGTGACGGATGGGACGCGCGTGGACTACGCGCACGGACCGCCGCCGGTGACGGGCCCGGGTGAGGCGGTGATGGTGTTCACGGATGGCGCCATGCGCGAGGGCCGCGCGGAGGACTTCCAGCTGTTCGACCTGGATGCCCGTCGCGCGGTGCCGCTGGCGCCGTGACGACGCCTCGCGCGTGCCGCATCCAGCAGGGCACGCGCGAAGGGTTGCATGCCTGTTACGGCGCCGCGCCCGGTGCGGCGGCGGGCGACTTGAGGCCGGCGAGCTTCTTCTCCAGCGACTCCACCTGACGCGGGGACACCTGCGCGGCGGGCAGCGTCTTCGCGAAGGCCAAGGCCTCCTCCAGCGTCTTCACCGCGCCAGCGGTGTCCTTGCGCGCGACCTGGATGTCCGCGCGGCCGGAGAGCACGGACAGCCGCCGCGCGCCCTGCACCCGCGCCAGCGCCCGGTCGTTCGCGGCGAGCGCGTCGTCGAGCCGGCCCGACAGGCGGTACAGCGTCGCGAGCCGCGCGGGCGGGTTGTAGTCCTGCGGCAGGTCCTTCTCGCTCTGCTCCAGCGCGGGGATGGCCCGCTGCGGCTGCTCCAGCGTCATCGCCGCGAGCATGCGGTGCGAGTCGAACACCGTGCGCGCCTCGGGGTTCGGCGCCTTCGCGGCCTCGCCCTCCAGGAACGTCAGCCACTCCTGGGCCACCTGCTTCGCGCCCGCCGTGTCCTGGTCCTGCGCGCGCGCCTCCACCAGCACCTCGTACAGGCCGGAGCGGTCATCCGCCTCCATCTCGATGGCGGGCGGCGCCAGCACGTCCCGCGCCTTCGCCTCCAGCGTGTGGCGCAGGTCCGCGGCCTCGGGCGTGCCCTCGGGGATGGCCAGCGCGCAGGTGAGGCCGTTGAGGACGCTGTTGGCCAGGTTGAGCGAGCGCGGCACCCCCGGCAGCTCCGCCACCGCCTTCCGCGCGCAGGGCACGTACTGCTTCGCCCCGTACTGCGCCATCAGCAGCGACTCCAGCGGCGCGGCCCCGGCGGGACCAGTCGGCGGGGGCCTCCGCGAGCGCGAGCGTCAGGGCCTCGGCGGCCTCCGCGGGCTTGCGCTCCCCGTAGAGGGCGTCACCCCGCGCGAGCAGCGCGTCCGCGCCGGTGGCACCGCCCTGGTAGGCGCGCTCGCCGTCCTCGAAGAGGCGCTCCAGCTGCGGCACCGTCGCGCTGCCGGCGAAGCGCAGCAGGGCCTTCTCCTCGCGCGGGTCGATGATGAAGAAGGTGGGCCAGAACTCCACCGGGTACTTCTCCTGGAAGGTCGCGTTCTGGGTCAGGTCGGTGTTGAGCTCCAGCCACACGAAGCGGTCCGCGTGCTTCGCCAGCGCCTTGTCCGTGAAGACATACGCGCGCATGGAGCGGCAGGTGTGACACCAGGGCGCCCAGGTGTCGACGAACAGGGGCACGCCCTTCGCCTTCGCGTCCGCGAGCGCGCGGGCGTAGTCATCCGGGATGAAGGGCAGCGGGCCTTCGGCGTGGGTCTCGGCGGGCGCGGGCGCGTTGGTGTGCGTGGCCGTGCAGGCGATGGACCCCGACAGAAGCAGGCAGGCGAGGAGGGAGCGCATGCGGCGCACCCTATCGCGCCTCCCCGGGGGTGTCCCCGGTGGACAGTGTGCGCACACTTGTCTGGGCACCGCGCGGCGTGCGTGCTGTCTTGCGCGTGGCCCCTATGCCCATGAAGGACCCTCGCGCCCTGCGCACCGCCCTCGCGTCCGCCCTGGACGCCCTGCCCGCCTCCGAGCGCTTCCCCGATGGCGCCGACGCCGACATGGCCCGCCGCCTGGCTGAACGGCTGCGCCGCGACCTGCTGCCCCGCCTGGGCTCCGGCGCCGACGACGTCCCGCTGCTCCTGGTGGCCATCGCCGGCCCCAACAACGTCGGGAAGTCCACGCTCTTCAACGCGCTGGCGAAGGCGTCCCTGTCCCCCGCGCGCCCCGAGGGCGGCCTCACCAAGCAGTGCCTGGCCGCCGCGAACCCGGAGACGTGGACGGGCGCGCTGAAGGACGTGCTCACCCAGCGCTACGACATCGTCCCGGTGGGAGACGGCACGGTGGCGCCCGTGGACGAGCCCGGGCCCCCGGGCCGGCTGTACCTGGTGCTGTCGGAGGCGGTGCCGCGCGGCCTGCTGGTGATGGACACGCCGGACTTCGACAGCGTGTACCGGGACAACCGCGAGCGGGCCGAGGCGCTGCTCGTCACGGTGGACGTGCTGGTGTTCGTGGTGAGCCGGCAGACGTACCAGAACGCGGCGCTGGTGGACTTCCTGCGCGCGGCGGTGGGCCACGGCAAGCCGTACCTGCTCGTCTACAACGAGGCCACGCGCGAGGACGTGGCGCGCGGCCACCTGGACAAGCTGGCCCAGGACGTGGGCCACCCGCCGCTCGCGCGCTACCTGGCGCCGCACCAGCCGGACGTGGAGGCGGGACTGAAGCCGCTGGCCACGGAGGCGCTGGATGGACGGCCACCGCTCGCCGCGCTGCTGGGCCAGGCTGAACACGCGCGCGAGCTGAAGGCGCGGGCGCTGGAGGCGTCGCTGTCGGATGCGCGCTCGGAGCTGGACGCGGTGGCCCGGGCGGCGACCCGCGCGGCCCGCGAGCCGGAGCGG
>NZ_JBKGHJ010000514.1:0-5593 GCF_046520365.1 Corallococcus sp. 4LFB | reverse complement strand
AGCCCGGCGGCCAGCGCTCCCGCGGCCGCGCCGAGCACCGCGTCCGGCGACAAGTCGTAGCGCGCACGCCCCACCGCCCCCGGCTGAAAATTCGCTGGGGGCGCGGGGAGGCCGCACACTTGACGCGTGCCCTTTCCTCCCTCGAAGCGTCCCCCCCGCCACTGCGCGCTGTGCGGCCATCCGGAGCTGACGGATGCGCGGGGGCAGGGGCGATTCCTGCTGGTCGCGGACCCGCATGGCCGTGGCCCCGTGTGCCCTCCGCAGCGTGGCTGCCGCAACGGCAAGCTCGCGGCGGCGGACACGCCAGCGCTGACGCAGGCCATCCGCTAGGCTAAGCAGACACCTCAGCGCGCGCGTTCCTCCCCGCGTGCCTCCAGGTGCCATGCCGCGTTCCCCCTTCCGCTCGCTGTCGTCCCTCCTCCTGGTGCCGCTGCTGGCTGGGCTCTCCGCCGGCTGCGCGTCCGCCACCCGCATGTCCCCCGAGGATCGCGCCTCGCTGGACCGGACCCTCACCGGCCCGGACGCGGAGCAGTACCTGCGCGTCTCCGCCTACCTGACGCCCTTCTTCGGGGACGCGTCCAAGCGGCTGCTCACGCCCTACCCGCCGGAGGACGTGCGCCTGGTGGACGACACCCAGGGCAAGCCCATCAACCCCGGCCCCATCCAGGCCGTCCTCCCCGCCGGCTCGCGCGTGCGCATCAACAAGGTGGAGTTCCCCACCGCGTGGGCCGTCACCGAGCGCGTCCTCTACTCCCCGCGCACCTGGCCGTGGGTGTACGTGACGGTGGAGGGCGCGCCCGCGGGGGAGCAGGTGGTGCTGGTGCTGCCGCCCAACCTCGACCGGCCGGACGCCTTCCGCGCGGAGCTGGAGAACACGCTGTCACCCCACTCGCCCAAGGCGCAGCTGGACGGCTTCAGCGCGGCGGTGCGGGAGGCGGTGCGCACCAAGACGCTGGTGGCGGACATGCCCGCGGACGCGGTGCGCATGGCCTGGGGGCCTCCGGAGTCCATCCGCCGCACGCTGGAGGGCACCGCGAAGCACGAGGAGTGGCGCTACACGGGGGAGCGCCGCAAGGCGTTCCTCACCGACGGGAGGCTGGTGCGCGCGGAGGAGGCGGGCAAGCCGGTCCTGCCTTGAGGCCTCCCGTAGGCGTCTAGCGCCGGCCGCCGCGGCGGTGGTGCTTCTTGCCGCCGCCCCCGCCCTTGCGCTGGGCCTGGGCCT
Source organism: Corallococcus sp. 4LFB (assembly GCF_046520365.1). Lineage (NCBI taxonomy): Bacteria > Pseudomonadati > Myxococcota > Myxococcia > Myxococcales > Myxococcaceae > Corallococcus > Corallococcus sp. 4LFB. Next base: position 4,371 of record NZ_JBKGHJ010000514.1, on the reverse strand, counting down.
CGCCCGGCCGGGTGAGGCGGGGCAGCTCACCGGCCATCACCGGCCAGTAGTCGCCCTTGAGCAGCTCCTCCACCAGCTGCGCCTGGGTGAGCACGTCGCGCTTGAAGAAGGTGGCGCCGCGGCCCATCTCGTCCAGGGAGCCGCGCGCGTCGCTGCCGCCCACGCAGGGCAGCTTGAGCGCGTCCGCGGCCTCCACGGCCAGGTCGTTCGCGGTCTGCTTCACCTTGGCGTTGTAGCCCTCCACGGCGCACAGCACGCCCGACAGCGAGCGCACGTAGTCCATGGCGGGGTTGGGCACGTCGCGGTCGAAGGGGCGGGCCGCGACGATGGCCGCGCCCAGCGCCTTCACCTTGGGCAGGCACTCGGCGGCGCTCCAGGGCTTCTCCCGGTTGCTGCCCCACATCTGCACGGGCTCTGGCGCCAGCTCCGGCTTCGGGAAGAAGCACAGGTACTGGCCCCGGTCCGTCACCAGCTCCAGGCCTACGAAGACCTTCACCTTGGACTTGGCGCCGATCTCGAAGAGCTCGTCGCAGCCGTCCTGGGTGTTGGTCTCCGTGAACGCCACCGCGTCCAGGCCGAACATCGCCGCCCGCTCCAGCACGGCGCGCGGCTCCAGTTCGCACCCCTTGGACAGATGGGAATGGGCGTGTAGGTCGATGAGCATGGGCGACGCGTGCCTAACAGGCCTCCCGGGGCCTGTCGAGCCCGCGCGCACGCACCGCTCAGGCGTACGCGTAGGACTGGAAGTTGCCCTGCTTGGCCTGGCTGTTCTTCTCCTCGTACGTGCGGATGAGGTAGCCCATCAGCATCAGCGAGGAGGTGTTCTCCAGCACCCGCGAAGGGTCCTTGGAGATGAGGTTCGCGCTGTAGTTCAGGAAGAACTGCGCCAGCTCCTCGCCCGCCTCCTTCACGATGAGGGCGTTGAGCGCACTCGGCTCCATGGTGCGGATGGTGTTGATGAAATCGACCGCCAGGTCCTTCTTCGTCTTCATGTCCACGGTCCTGCCCCCTCTTTCCGCCCTGGCCCTGAAGCCGGAAATGGCTCCGGGCCCCCGCCCCAATCCAAGAACCGGGTGCGACCGGGTGAACCTATGCATGCAGGTGCACCTGCAAACCCCCACCCCCGTCCCGCTCCCCCGGCTCCCCCGCTCCCCCGCGGATCACGACTTTTGGAGCGCAGCATTTTTGACACCCTGAAAAGGCGTGTGCGATAACCCCCGGTCAAGCCTTTTCTCACCACCGCACAAGGAGTGGCAGGCGATGTTCACGGGCGTGAAGGTCTTCTCCGCGACGAAGGCCAAGGAGCGGGAAGAGTTGGGTGAGAACGTCACCCGTTGGATCAAGAGCAACGCGGACCTGGAGATCGTGGACCGGGTCGTGTGTCAGTCCTCCGACAACGAGTTCCACTGCTACACGCTGGTGCTGTTCTACAAGCACGCGAAGCCGCCGGCCCCGCCGGCCTGACGGCGGCGCGGTTGCTGGTCGCATCCCGGGCCCGACCTCTTCCGCCCACGCTCTCTTCCGGAGCGTGCGGGGAGGCCGGGCCTTTCCATTTCCCTATGTTATGGTCCGCGCCGTGGCGCGCTTCGGGGACGACAGCGGGGAGGAGGACCGGCAGCTTCGCACGGACGCCCTGCCGGCGATGCGCTCGGCGCGGGTGCGGGTGCGGCTGGTGGTGCTGTCCGGCCCGGACGCCGGCCAGAGCTACCCGCTGACCCCCGGCCGCTACCGGGTGGGCGCGGACGCGGGCTCGGACGTGGTCATCGCGGACCGGGCGGTGTCGCGCAGCCACCTGCTCTTGGACGTGCGCGAGGACGGCATCCAGGCGGTGGACGTGGGCTCGCGCAACGGCTCGTTCTGCGAGGGCATGCGCTTCACCACCCTGGAGGTGCGCCCCGGCGCGGTGCTGACGCTGGGCACCACGGAGCTGAAGCTCGTTCCGGAGTCAGAGAAGGCGCACACCCTGCCCCTGTCCAACCGGGAGCGGTTCGGCAACCTGGTGGGCCAGAGCCGGCGGATGCGCGAGGTGTTCACGCTGCTGGAGCGCGTGGCCCAGGGCGAGTCCGACGTGCTCATCCAGGGCGAGACGGGCACCGGCAAGGAGCTGTGCGCGGAAGGGCTGCACCTGCACGGTGCGCGCTCCAAGGGGCCCTTCGTCATCGTGGACCTGGCGGGCGTGGCGCCGCAGCTGCTGGAGTCGGAGCTGTTCGGCCACGTGAAGGGCGCCTTCACCGGCGCGCAGGCGGACCGGGCGGGCGCCTTCGAGCGCGCGCACGGGGGCACCCTCTTCCTGGACGAGGTGGGCGAGCTGCCCCTGGAGGTGCAGCCCCGGCTGCTGCGCGCGCTGGAGCGCCGGCAGGTGAAGCGGGTGGGCGCCAACGACTACCGCTCCGTGAACGTGCGGGTGGTGGCGGCCACGCACCAGGACCTGGAGGCGCGGTGAAGGCGGGCCGCTTCCGGGGAGATTTGTTCCACCGGCTCGCGGTGCTGCGCGCGACGCTGCCGCCCCTGCGCGAGCGGCCGGAGGACATCCCGCTGCTCATCGACACCGTGCTGGAGCGCATGGGCAAGCCGCCCAGCGCCCTGTCGGACCAGACGCGCGCCCTGCTGGCCCAGTACCCGTGGCCGGGCAACGTGCGCGAGCTGCGCAACGTGGTGGACCGGGTGGTGAGCCTGGGCGAGTCCGCGCTGCCGGACCTGCCGGACACGCCGCCCGCGCGCCCTGCCCTGCCACCGGACCTGGGCCCGGAGGACACGCTGTCGCTGGCGCTGGAGCTGCCCTTCAAGGAAGCGAAGGAGCGCCTCATCGAGGGCTTCGAGCGCGACTACCTCCGCACGCTGCTGGAGCGGTGCGGCGGCAACGTCTCCAAGGCCTCGCGCGAGGCGGGCATCGACCGCGTCTACCTGCGGAAGCTCTTGCGCAAGCACGGGCTGGTGTCCGGTCCGGACTGACAGCGGCCCTTTGCCTCCACCGGGAGTCACGGCCGCCGTGGCCCGGGTGACACTGGGGTGGACCTCCCTGCCGGGGGTGGTTGTCGCGCGGGGTTTCCGCCCCATCTTGGGAGCACCAACGCACGCGAGGTGGGTGCCATGCGCCAGGGCTGGGGGAGGTGGCTGTTCGCTGGAGGGCTCTTGGGAGGGCTCGTGCTGGGAGGGAGCGCCTGCCAGTCACGGGACGGGACGGCCGTCGCGGAGAGCGGCAGGGTGCCGGCGCTCGCGGTGTTCCAGCCCCGCTCGGAGGCGCTGCCGGACGAAGGCACCGGCGGGAGCGGGAGCGTGGCGGAGGCGGTGGCCGAGGAGGCCCCGGACTTCTACGGCACGGTGACGCTCTCCGGCACGCGGAGCTTCACGGTGCTCGACGACGACGGCGTGGAGCGGCCGTTCGAGGTGGCGCCGTCCACGCGCATCCTGCGCGACGGCAAGCGCGTGGCCCGGGCCCAGCTGCGCCCGGGCGTGCTGGTGCACACCACCTACGGCGAGCGGCTGGGGACGTTCGTGGCCGCCGACGTGGAGATCTACTCCGGCACGCCGTCGCGGGACCTGACCGCGGCGGCGGCGCCGGTGAAGCGCTGACGGACGCGGCGGTTCGTCAGTAGACGGCGAGCGCCTGCGGCAGGTGGTAGCTGACGATGGTGAGCACGGGGATCCTCGGGGCCTCGTCCTCGTCGTCGGTGGTCATGCCGGAGGTGACGCGCAGGCCGTCGAAGCGCGCGAGGATGACGTAGTCGCGGCGGGTCTCCAGGAAGGGGTCCGGCGCGGCCAGGCGGCCCAGGGCCTCGCGGCCGGTCTCCTCGGAGAGGTTGTCGTAGGTGCGCTCGGAGGCGGACTGGGTGGTGCTCTCGCGCGTGAAGATGGAGCCGCCCACGCGGCCCTCGCCGGTGAGCGCCGTGCGGCCGCCCAGGTCGCCGGACGTCTCCACCACGGTGTCGGTGTTGTAGGCGACGCCGACCTCGCGGCGGGAGCCCACGGACTGCAGGCCCTGCTCCACCAGCCACAGCGTGGGGCGCTCCTCTTCCGAGCGCTGGTCGGCCACCTGCGCGCGCAGGAGCACGTAGCGGCCCCGGTAGGTGTCCGGCTGGGCGATGGCGGACGCGAGCGAGAAGATGGGCACCTTGCGCGCGTGGAGCAGGCGCAGCTCGCCGTCCACGCTGCCGCCGCGCTGGGCCACCACGCGGGCGATGAGGTTGGCGGCGTCCGGACGCACGCGCAGGTCCTCCGTCCACGCGCTGCCCAGCACCGCGCCCAGCTGCGTGAAGCCGGGGGCCTCCGCGCACACCTTCAGGGCCAGCCACGCGTCGTCGCGCGAGGACGCCTGGAGCCTGCGGGCGGCGCCCTCGCAGGCGGCGGGCGTGGGGTAGCGCGCCAGGAACG
>NZ_JBKGHJ010000513.1:0-5598 GCF_046520365.1 Corallococcus sp. 4LFB | reverse complement strand
GTCCGACAGTCGGGCCACTTGGGAGGACCGTGGCATGGGGGCGCCGCATGAACCTGTCCGACAGTCGGACCACTTGGGAGGACCGTGGCATGGGGACGCCGCACGAACCTGTCCGACAGTCGGACCACTTGGGCGGACCGTGGCAGGGGACCCTCCGCTCCAGCCGAGCCGCATGAGCCTGTCCGACAGTCGGACAGGTTTGGACAGCCGCGTCGGGCGGGAGGTGGACCCCGCTTATGTCCGGGGGCCTGGCGCGACGATGACGGAGACACTCACGAGGTCGAAGGCGCGGGGGCCTTGGGCCGTGGCTTGATGGGATTCAAGGCAGGGGGCTTGCTTCCCCCCCGTCAGCACCCGGTTGAATGCGGGCCCATGTCCCTCACCCCTGTCACGGACCCCAGCGGCCTGCTGGAGCGCGCGCCGCGTCTGACGGAACTTCTGCCAGACTCCGCGCTGTCGGAGGCGCTGTCACGGGGCGATGCGTGGGCGGTGCACGCGGTGCTCTCCCGCAGGCTGGAGCTTGAACCACCCGGGCCCACTCGGCAGCTGCTGACGGCGCTGGTGGAGGACCGCGGCGCCTTCGTCATCGCGGGCCGCCCGCCGCCCACGTCCTCCGTGCTGGGGACAGGCGTCCGGTGGAAGGGCGCTCCTCCGCGCGGCGCCGCCCCGGACTCGCCCTTCGTCGCCGAGCGCATGGTGACGGTGCTGGGCATTCCGGTGTGGCCGCTGGACGGCTACCTCGTGCGCTCGGACGACAAGGCGTCCGTGCAGGTCATCGGGCAGGTGCCGCCCTCGCCCGGAAGGGCTCGCCGCCGCGCGGGCGCCCTGGCCGTGATGGCGCTGGGGCTGTGTGCCCTCGCGGGGGCGGGCGCGGTGTGGCTGGAGGCGCGGAGCCTGCGCGCCGTGACGGTCGTCAACGGCCTGTCGCGGCCCGTGGACGTGCGCATCGGCGGTGAGCACTGGGTGGTGGCGCCCGGGACGCAAGAGCAGGGGCGCGTGAAGCTGGGCGACGACCTGCTCCGCGCGGTGACGACCTGGCCCGGCCAGGAGGCGGTCATCGAGGACGTGGTGCTCCCGACGGAGGGCGAGCGGATCCTCTACAACGTGAAGGGCGCGGCGATGCTGGAGGCGGTCCCGGACGCGGAGGCCACCTACGCGAGCCCTCGCTCCCGGTCCTTGCCGGACAACGCCATGGTGCTCCAGTCGGGTGAGCGGCTCTCCGTCCAGGCCGCGAACTGGGAGGCCGCCGCGCGCGCCTTCGCGGAAGAGGGACGCTGGCAGGCCGCGGGCCGCGTGGCGTCCGCCGTCGCGGAGGTGGAGCCCGGGAACGACCCTGGCGCGGGAGACGGCCGCGCGCGCGTGGCTCACCGTGGACACGCAGGTGCCCGCGAACCTGCCGGCCGACCTGCGCTGGCGCAACACGCGCGACTTCGCGGCGATGCTGATGCACACCTGGCAGGAGGACCCGGAGGCCCAGGCGCTGGCGCTGGAGTTGATGCGCTTCATCGGCCAGGGGGCCCAGGCCCGCGCACGCTACGCGGAGCACGCGCAGCAGCATCCGGACTCACCGCTGGCGGCCCTCTACCTGCAGCGGGCGAGCCCACCGCATCCGGGCTCCGCGGACGCCGTCGACGCCTACGCGAAGCTGGCGGCACGTTTCCCGGACTCGCCCGAGGTGAACCGCGCGTGGCTGGAGGCGCGGTGGCGCTTCGAGCTGGAGGACTCGCGGGACTGGGGGGACCGCGAACGCCAGGAGTTCGTCACCGAGACGGCGAGGCTGCTGACCGCCCTCGAGGAGAAGCACCCGCCAGAAACACTGAAGGCGCTGGAGCTGGACGTGCGCATCTTCCTGCGCGCGCGGCTGCGCGACGCGGCGACGACCCTGGTGCGCCGCCACGGCGAGGACCCGCGCCGCCGGACCTGGGACTTCCTGGTGCTGGCCGGACGCACGGCCGCCGCCGCCGGGCCCGAGCACACGTCCTACGTGATGCGCGACTGGATTCCCCCCGCCCTGGCGCGGCAGCCGGAGCGGATGGCGCTGCTGGACCTGCTCACCGGCCAGCGCTCGCCGAAGGACGCGGAGCTCGCCGCGCTGCCGTCTCCCGAGGACCGCGCCGTGCTGCGTCTCACCCGGGACGTGCTGCGGGACCCGAAGCGCGCGCTGGAAGAGGCCAGGGGCGCCCCCAAGGCCGTGCTGCCCCGGCTGGACCCGGAGGTCCTCGCGCTGCTCGCCCTGGAGCTCACGCGCACCGGCGAGCCCTGGGGGAAACAGCTCTTCAATGTCTCGCTGCCGCTGATGCTCGCGCGCGAACCGCTGCGAAACCACGTCCTGTCCGCCTCGGACGTCCCTGGACCGGACTTCCTCCGCCTGCCCCCGGGCCTGCGCGCCGCCGCCACCCTGGTCCACGCCCGTCGCGACGCGAAGGAGGGCTACCCGGTGTTCGTGGAGCGGCTGGACGGCCTGGCCCGCCTGGACGCCCTGGGCGGCTTCTCGGTCCGCGCCGCCAGCTCCTGGATGCGGCGCGCCTTCGAGGCCTGCATGGACACGAAGGTGGCGCAGCCCCTGCCTCCGGGAATCCTCCTGAAGTGGGACCTGGTGCGGGAGCAGGCCCGCAGGGAGAACGACAGGGAAAGCCGCCGCCCGAACTGCGAGGCACGCATCGTCCGGCCCACGGGCCTTCCGCTGCCCCGGGCCACCGCCACGCCCCCCGGAAACGCGAACGGCGCCGACCCCTGAACGAGGTCCGGCGCCGTCACGGTGCAACAGGGGAGCGGGGCTTCAGCCCGGCTGGCAGACCTGGCGGAGGATGTCCAACGACTCCAGCGCCTTGCCCGCGCCAATCACCACGGCGGACAGCGGGTCCTCCGCGAGGAACACCGGCAGGCCCGTCTCCTCGCGCAAGAGCGTGTCCAGGTTCTTGAGCAGCGCGCCGCCACCGGCCAGCACGATGCCCCTGTCGGCGATGTCACCGGCCAGCTCCGGCGGCGTGCGCTCCAGCGTTAGCTTCACCGCCTCCACGATGCCGTTGACGGGCTCCGCGAGCGCGTCGCGCACCTCGTCGCTGGACACCGTCAGCGTGCGCGGCACGCCGGCCACCAGGTCGCGACCCTTGATCTCCATGGTCATGACCTCGTCCGTCGGGTACGCCGTGCCGATGCCCATCTTGATGAGCTCCGCCGTGCGCTCACCGATGAGCAGGTTGTACTTGCGCTTGACGTACTGGATGATCGCCTCGTCCAGCTTGTCGCCGCCGATGCGCACGGACTTGGCGAACACGATGCCCGCGAGGCTGATGACCGCGACGTCGGACGTGCCGCCGCCGATGTCCACAATCATGTTGCCGCTGGGCTCCGTCACCGGCAGGCCCGCGCCAATCGCGGCGGCCATGGGCTGCTCGATGAGGTAGACCTCGCGCGCGCCCGCGTTGGCGGCCGCCTCACGCACCGCGCGGCGCTCCACCTCCGTGATGCCGGACGGGATGCCGATGATGATGCGCGGGTTCACCAGCGTCTTGCGGTTGTGCGCGCTCTGGATGAAGTAGCGCAGCATCGCGGCGGTGATTTCGAAGTCGGCGATGACGCCGTCCTTCATGGGCCGGATGGCCACGATGTTGCCCGGCGTCCTGCCGAGCATCTCCTTGGCCTCCTTGCCCACGGCGAGCACCTTCTTGCCGCCGCGCGAGTCCTGCTGCACCGCCACGACGGAGGGCTCGTTCGACACGATGCCCTGGCCGCGGATGTAGATGAGCGTGTTCGCCGTACCCAGGTCGATGGCGAGGTCGCGCGAAAACAGGGTGTGGAGCCAGTCGAACATACGGGGACGGAAACTTTCGGAAGGGCCGCGAAACTTCCCCGCCCTTCAGACGGAGTGCGTTGTCGAAACTACTACGCGCCGCAATACGGAGGAAGAAAAGCCGGAGCCCCCTTGGGGCGCCGCTCGCTGGACAACCAACCGCACCCGCCGCTCTGTTCCCTTCTCCGCATTCGACGCGGCCCCCTCGCGCAAGCGCGGGCCGCATCCTCCCCCGGACAGCGGCCGGGCGGACGTCAGCGCTTCACGGAGTACTTCGCGATGGCGTAGAGGGCGCGCACGCCGTCCTTCCAGCCAATCTTCTTGCCCTCCTCGTAGGTGCGCCCATGGTAGCTGATGGGCACCTCGAAGACGCGCCAGTCGCCGCGCGCCACCTTGGCGGTGATTTCGGGCTCGAAGCCGAACCGGTCCTCCTCCACGTGCACGGAGCGCAGGACCTCCGCGCGGAAGGCCTTGTAGCAGGTCTCCATGTCCGTGAGGTTCAGCCCGCTCGTCATGTTGGAGAGCGTGGTGAGCACGTTGTTGAGGACGGTGTGCCAGTAGTACAGCACCCGGCGCGGCGACCCGATGAAGCGGCTGCCGAAGACGACGTCCGCCTCGCCATCGATGATGGGCTGGATGACGCGCGGGATGTCCTTGGGGTCGTATTCCAGGTCCGCGTCCTGCACCAGGATGATGTCCCCGGTGGCCTCGGCGAACCCCCGGCGCAGCGCGGCCCCCTTGCCCTGGTTCTTCTCCTGGAAGAGCACCCGGATTTCGTTCCGGTTCTTCGGCGTGCCCCCCAGGACGTCCAGGCCCTGTTCGGACAGCTGGCGGAGGAACTCGCGGCTGCCGTCCTTGGAGCAGTCGTCCACCAGGACGAGCTCCTTGGGGAAGTCCACGGCGGTGCAGCGGCGGAGGATTTCCGCCAGGGTGGGAATCTCGTTGTAGACGGGAATGACGAGCGAGACGAGCATGGCGGCCCCGCCCTATCTCATTTCCTCCGTCCGGGCGACTCCCTTGCTCACAAAATTCAGGGCCGCGCCGCCCTCCGGAGCGCGTCCAGCAGGGCCTCCAGGTCCGCGTCCCCCGTGAGCGGGTGGATGAGCGTCGTACGCAGGTACACCCCCCGGGGCAGCCGCGTCTGCACCAGGTAGAAACTTCCACGGGAGACCAATTCCTCGCGCAGGCGGACCTGGAGGGCGTCCCAGCCCTCCGGGGGCACGTGCGCGGGGGTGTGGCGGAAGCAGACGATGTTGCAGTCGGGCTCCAGCGCCAGCTGGAAGTCCGGGGCGGCGGTGAGCATGCCCGCGAAGCGCCGGGCCTGGTCATAGGACGCGGTGACGGCCTCCTCGAAGACGCGCGTGCCCAGCACGGACAGGCACGCGTAGACCTTGAGGGGCATCATCTCCTTGGTGCACTCCAGCGTGCGCAGGCCCACGTCGCTGTAGGGGCGCGCATCGTCGCCGTCGCCGTGGAAGAGGTAGTGGGCCTCCTGGGAGAAGGCGTCGAAGGAGCGCGCCCCGTCGCGGAAGAGCACGGCCGTCACCAGCGCGGGCATGAGCAGCCCCTTGTGCGCGTCCCACACCACGGAGTCCGCCCGCTCGATGCCCTTCACCTGCGCGCGGTACTTCGGGCTCAGCGACGCGGCGGCCCCGTGCGCGCCGTCCACGTGGAACCACAGGCCGTGCGCTTGCGCGAAGTCCGCCACGGGCTCCAGCGGGTCGAAGGCGCCGGTGGCGGTGGAGCCCGCGCTGGCCACCACGGCGATGGCCCTGCGCCCCGCGCGGGTGGCCCCCGCGAGCGCG
>NZ_JBKGHJ010000512.1:0-5602 GCF_046520365.1 Corallococcus sp. 4LFB | reverse complement strand
CTCGCGCACCGGGCCCAGCGCCAGCAGGCGGCGGCGCACGACGGCCACGCGCTCGCACAGCCGCTCCACCTCCGCCAGGTTGTGCGAGCACAGGACGATGGTGCGCCCCTCGGAGGCCAGCTCCGCCACCGCGTCGCGCACGGTGCGCGCGGACTCGGGGTCCAGGCCGCTGGTGGGCTCGTCCAGGAAGATGACGCGCGGGTCGTGCACCAGCGTGCGCACGATGGCCAGCTTCTGGCGCATGCCCTTGCTGAAGCCGCCGCACGGGTCGTCCTCGCGGCCGCCCAGCCCGAAGCGGTCGAGGTAGTGCTTCGCGCGGGGCCACGCGACGGACTCGTCCATTTCGTGCAGCTTCATGAAGAAGCGCAGGTTCTCCCGCGCGGTGAGCCGGTCGTAGAGCCCGGGCTGTTCGGTGAGCAGGCCCACCACCTTGCGCAGCGCTTCACCGTCGCGCGTGACGGAGTGGCCCCACACCTCCGCGTCGCCGCCGGAGGGCTGGAGCAGCCCCGTCAGCATGCGCACCGTCGTCGTCTTGCCCGCGCCGTTGGGGCCCAGCAGGCCGAACACCTCACCGGGCCGCACGTCGAAGGTGAGGTCCTCCACGGCGGTGCGCTCGCCAAAGCGCTTCGCCAGCCCGCGCACGCGCAGGCCTCCCTCCCCGGGGGACTCCACGCGAGCGGCGGGCAGGGGGCGGCTCACTCGATGGTCACCAGCACGAACTTGTTGTTGATGTCCCGGTCGACGAGGGTGACGGTCTTGTCGGAGCCCACCGCGCTCCGGAGCAGGTTCACGCGGTTGTGCTCCACCAGCGCCCACTCGCGGCCGGGCCGCGCCGCGTACTGGCGCATGCGCGTGTTGGCGTCACCCGCGCGGAACTGCTCCACCGTGTTGCGCGAGTAGAACGTCTCCCCGCGCCAGTTCATCATGTACGCGGCGATGGGCTCCCCCGCCTGGCGCTGGTTGTAGTAGCGCCAGAACAGGTCGCGCTGCGTCCAGTGGTGGGACAGGTCCACCCAGTGGCCCCAGTTGAACCAGAGCGCGAACGCCGCGGCCAGGCCCCAGAACGTGCTGAACAAGAGCACGCGCGAGCGCTGCAGCGCGGCCACCACCGCCAGCACGCCGGCCACGCCGAACGCGAAGCCCATGCCCACCTTCACGTTGATGGTGCCGGACAGGGCCTTGAACAGCGCGTCCGACGCGGGCGGGCCCCGGAAGCCGCGCACCGCCAGCGCCACGCCCACCAGCGCCAGGCCGAAGCCCACCACCTGGAGCACCGTGCGCCCCGGCGCCTCCTCCGGCCGCGACGACTGCCAGCCAAGGAAGCCCGCGAGCGCCAGCAGCGCCACACCCCACAGCCCCATGGCGGACACCTGCCCCTGCGTGGCCACCGCGGCCAGCGTGGCCCCGCCGGTGAGCAGCAGCCCCAGCGCGACGGCGCGCCCGGCGGCCGGGCGCTCCTGCTTCACCTTGGGGGAGAACACGTCGAAGGCCAGGTACACGCCGAAGGCCAGCAGCACCAGCGTCACCAGGTCCCCCATCCACAGCGGGCGCGAGGAGAAGAACGCGATGGGCCTGTTGACCAGGTCCTGCGGATAGGGCCGGTCGTAGTTGTAGACGAACAGGTCCGTGAAGTCCTTGGGGTTCTCCGCCAGGTCCTTGCCCACGAGGATGAAGAGCACCAGGCCGAAGATGAGGCTCACGGCGTGCTCGGAGAGGCCGTCCCTCCACAGCCGGTCCACGAACAGCGCGATGAGGATGGCCAGGCCCGGCAGGATGGGGAACACGTAGTGGTGGAACTTCGTGGCGCTGGAGGCCAGCAGGTAGAACGCGAACGCCACCCACAGCACGGCGATGAGCGCCAGGTGGTCCGCCTTGTCCCGCGAGCGCAGCTTGAGGCGCGACACGACCGCGAACGCGCCGGGCACGAGCGCCACCCACGGGAAGATGGCGAAGCCGCCCTGCTCGATGAAGTAGGTGAACGACCCGCCCGGCGTGGTGGTGTGCACGCCCGCGGTGAGGCGGTTGAGGTGGTCGTGGATGAAGAAGCGGTACCAGAACAGCTTGCCCTCGTCGTCCACGCCGTCGAAGAGGCACAGCGTCAGGTACCAGGGCACCGCCACCGCGAAGAACACGAGGATGCCCGTGCCCAGCTTCATCCGGTACATCTGCGCCCACAGCACCGGCATGGCCCGCGTGCCCGCGCGCACCTGGGCGCGGTCCTCGCCGTTGAAGAGCCAGCGCAGGTGCGCCTCCAGGCTCTCGCGGCTCCACGGGATGACGGCGGCGGCCGCGTACAGCACCAGGATGACCGCGGGCAGGCCCACGCCCAACAGGCCCTTGGCCAGCGTGGCCAGGCCCGCGAAGACGTAGAACGCGTACCACCAGCCGGCGCGGTGCTTCGTGGTGTCATCCAACTGCCCGATGAGCGCGCACGCCATGGCGCACACGAAGGTGGTGACGAAGGGCGTGTCGGTGACGGTCTGCCGGGTGAGCAGGAAGTACAGCGGCATGGTGGCCAGCACGAAGCCCGTGGCCAGGCCCGCGCGCATGCTCACCACCCGCGCCACCGCCAGCGACAAGAGCGCCACGGCGGTGATGCTCAGCAGGGCGAAGGGCATCCGCATGCCCCACTCCGTGTAGAGGCCCATGGCGCCGTCGCCCCGGAGCGCGCCGACGAGGTTCATCCCCAGCGCCTGCATCCACATGGTGAGCGGCGGCTTGGAGAAGAACCACGCGTTCTCCCAGAAGGGAAAGACGTAGTCGCTGCGCTGGATCATCTGCCGGCCCACTTCGCCGTAGTGAGTCTCCCAGGGGTCCCACAGTCCCACGGCGCCCAGGTAGGGCACGAAGAGCAGCGCCGCGAAGCCCGCGGTCGCCAGGACCACGCGCGTGCTGAAGGACAGGGCCAGCCACCTCTTCGCCCAGCTCGTCGTCAGGGTGTCCTCACCCAGGATGGCCTGGGTGAAGGTGGATTCCCCCTGCGAGTTCTTTTCGCCGTCGCTTGCCACGCGCGCGTGCTCCTTCGTCGTCCGGGACGGGCCCACCGTGCACGGCACGGGGCCGGGGCGCTTATATCCCCACCACCCCCGCCGGTCGACCGACCTGGAAGGGGGTGCGTCGTTCTCGCGCCAGCGCGCGCGCCTCCGCGTGCACAGGTGCTGTGCAGGCGCCTGCACAGCCGCACGGGCAAGTCCGCGGAAGCCCGTCCTCCAGCCAGGGGCACGGGCCTTGTATGGGCACCGCCTCACGAAGCCTGACCGCGTGGCCGGTGCGCGGAAGGCCGCTCATGAGGAGCAGTGATGCTGGTTTCAGCGGTGACCTGGGGTGTGCCCTCCTGCTCGGGCAGGTGGAGCGCCGGAGGTGGCGGAGCCCGAGGCTCCGGCCGAAGCGCCGGTGGACGCAACGCAGGCCCCGACGCCGGAGCCTCCCGCGACGCCGGAGCCGTGGGACTTCCAGATGGCTGTTCCGGACGCGTCGTCTCCCCAGCAACCCTTTGACGGGCAGGCGCGGTGCCTCACCCTGCCGCCCACGCCCGCCGTGCCTTCCGGGCAGTGGCGCGCCCGCTGCGACGAGGCGAAGAAGGAGTGCCTGGTGTCGCCCGCGAATGAGCTGGACGCGGAGGGCCACGAGAATGATCAACCCCTGCAGCGGGTGGACGGGTGCGTGTCCCACTTGATGCCCGCGCAGAAGGCGCGCGAGTACCGCCTGGTGCCCGCCATCGCGGAGGCGCCGCCGGGCTGGTACCGCGACGAGCGCGGACGGGTGCTCCAGTACAACTTCGACCTGCACCGGCGCGTCTACCTGGGCGGAGCGTGGGCGCCGCGCTGGCTGCGCGGGACGGACGGCGTGGACGAGCGCGTGCGGGTGGACTTCGGCGTGGACCTGGAGTGGCCCGGCGATTCGGACCGGCTGCACCGGATGACGCTGCTGGACACGGAGCTGTACCTGGGTGACGCGGCGTCCTACGAGGCCACGCTCCTGCGCTACGACTTCCGCAGCCAGCACGACGCGCCCCTCTTCCGGGTGACGACCTTCCACGGCCGCCCCCGGCGCTTCGACGTCTACGCCAACCTGGGCTTCTGGATGGAGGTGCTCCACGGGGAGCAGGTGCGCCGCGAGGACGCGCACGCGGACTTCCTCTCCCTGGCCGCGACCGACCTGACGCTGGACCTGTGGCATTCGAGCGACCTCGTATCCTACGTGCGCGTGCGGGCAGGGCCCGCCGTGGAGCGCGACCGGACGAACGGCTTCTTCACGCTCGTCCCCGCGGCGGCGCTGGAGGGGGACCTCACGCTGGACCGGGACGGCTTCCACCACGTGCGCTTCGGCGCGGAGGCCCAGAAGGTGCTGCTCGCGCAAGCCGTGGACGGCCGGCCCCTGCGTCCGGAGCGGCTGCGGCTGCGCGCGGGCTACGAGGTCATCCTGCTGGCCATCAACGACCAGCCCGTGAGCCTGACGCTGGACGGGCGCGGGACCTGGCGCGACGACGTGGCGAACGCGCCGGCGAGCTGGGAGTGGTCCGCGCAGGCGGGCCTGCGCTTCTCGCTGTGGGCCCCGGCGAGAAGGTCCGCGCCGACGTCGTCCCCCGGGAAGGGCTAGGCCCGGCATGGTGGCGCTCGCGCTGGCATTGCTCCTGGGCACCGTGCCCGGCCTGTCCTGTGAAGGCCGGACGGCGGGCGGGGAGACGTTCCCCACCTGCTTCGACCCCGGCACCGGCTGGGTGCTGGGCGCCGCGCTGCGCGTGCAGGACGACACGCAGGCCCTCGCCGTGCGCACGGGGTTCCTGGTGCGCGCGGACCGTTCGAGCGGCAGCAAGGCGGACTCGCTGTGGTTCGACTCGCACCGGCTGCTCATGACGGAGGCCTGGGGCGGCGAGCGGCCTGGGCTGACCTTCACCGCCTACGAGGCCCTGCTGCGCAGGCACGTGGAGGAAGGCGCCATCCTCGTCTCCATCGGGCGGCCCCGGCGCATCCCCTTCCCGTTCGACGTGGCGCTCGCCGCGCGCGCGGCGCACCTGGAGCGGCGCACCTGGGAGGGGGCGGGCTGGACGCTGGAGACGGGCCGCGTGGGGCTGCTGTTGGATCCGCTTCGCACGAACACCGAATGGGGCTGGCTGGCCGTGGGCCCCGCCGCGAGCCATGCCCTGCGCCATGCGCCGGACGGGACCCGGAACGAGGTGTCTCCCTTCACGTCCCTGCTGCTCGACGCGGGCTGGGAGACGCGGGATGGGCGGTGGGCGTTGCGCGCGACGGGGCTCGCGGGCTGGAGCTTCGAATTCGATGGGGGCGCGCACTTCCGGGCACGCGGCGAGGTCGCGCTGGAGCACGTGCTCCTCGCGGTCAACGACGCGCCGGTGTTCGTGCGGCTCACCGCCACGGGCGTGAAGAACGACGCCGGGCTCTTCCGGCGCGACGAAGGACTGCTGGGCGTGGGGCTCGCGGTGCGCCCGTTCGGCCAGCGCTGAAGCGGCGCGCCCTCGCGCGGCTCCAGCCCTGCCCCTGGCGTCATCCCCCGTCCGGCGATGGCCCCGACGGCTCGAGCGCGGCCTTCAAGGCGCCCTCGGCCGCGCGCAGCCGAGCATCCCGTGGATCCACGCGGCGGG
>NZ_JBKGHJ010000511.1:0-5611 GCF_046520365.1 Corallococcus sp. 4LFB | reverse complement strand
GGTCCTGCGGCGCTGGAGGACCGGGGGGCGCGGTGCGCCGCTCCGTCTGCACGTCCAGCATCCCCTCGTTGAAGGGCGGCGGCGCTCCCTGCGGGGCCACCCCCCGCGGACTGCGAGGGCGGCACGCGGGGACGCGGCATCGGGTCGAAGATGACGGACGGCAGCGGCGCGGACTGCGCGGGCCTGGAGCGGGTGGGCTCTGGAGGCCTGTCTCCGCCCAGCGGCATCCCGGTCGTGGTGGGCAGGCGCGGACGGGGAGGCGTCGCCAGGACGGGGCTCGCCGCGGCGGCGGGCGTCTCCAGGGGGGTGATGCTGCGATTGGGGTCTTGCTCGGCGTCGGGGGAAGACGGACCCGGGCCAGGTGGGGGCCTGCGGGAGAAGTCGGTCATCACGCTCCGGCGGAGGGGGAGGTCACTCTACCCCACCGTCCGTGCCGGGGTGTTAACTTCGGGGCATGAGCTTCTTCCAGGCGCCCCCCGTTCTTGGCAATCAGTACGACGACGACGCGTTCCTGCAGGGCTACCTTGCCCGTACCCTTCCGGGGGACCTGCTCCGCTCGCTCCAGGACGACTTCCGGGAGCTGGGGGAGCTGGGGGGCAAGTACTTCTACGAGTTCCAGCAGCGCGACCGGCTGAACGAGCCCGTCCTCACGCAGTGGGACCCGTGGGGGAAGCGCATCGACCACATCGAGGTGACGCCGCTGTGGAAGGAGGCGGAGGCGCTGACCGCGAGGAAGGGCCTGGTCGCGGTGGCCTACGAGCAGAAGAGCGGCGCGCTCAGCCGCGTGCACCAGTTCGCGTTGAACTACCTGGTGCAGCCGTCGCTGGACGTCTATTCGTGTCCGCTGGCGATGACGGACGGCGCGGCGCGGTCGCTCCTGTCGCTGGGCAACAAGGCCCTCATCGACCATGCCCTGCCCCACCTGACGTCGCGCGATCCGGCGACGTTCTGGACGTCGGGCCAGTGGATGACGGAGCGCACGGGCGGCTCGGACGTGGGGCTCACGCTGACGGAGGCGCGGCAGTCCCCGGAGGGCTGGCGGCTGCACGGCACGAAGTGGTTCACGTCCGCGACGACGGCGCAGATGGCGCTGACGCTGGCGCGGCCCACGGGCAACGGCCCCGGCGGCAAGGGCCTGGCGCTCTTCTTCGTGGAGACGCGGGACGCGCAGGGCCGGCTCAACAACATCCAGATCAACCGGCTGAAGGACAAGTTCGGGACGCGCAAGGTGCCCACGGCGGAGCTGACGCTGGACGGGACGCTGGCGGTGCCGGTGGCGGGGCTGACGGACGGCATCCGCAACATGGCGATGATGCTGAACGTGACGCGCACCTGGAACGCGATGGGCGCCACGTGGGCCATGCGCCGCGCGATGGCGCTGGCGCACGACTATGCGAAGCGCCGGGTGCAGTTCGGCGCGCCGCTGGCGGAGAAGCCGCTGCACGTGGACACGCTGGCGGGGCTGGAGGCGGAGTTCCAGGCGGGCTTCCTGCTGGCGTTCCGCGGGGTGGAGCTCCTGGGCAAGCTGGAGACGCGCACGGCGACGGAGCAGGAGCAGCTGCTGCAGCGGCTGGTGACGCCGCTGGCGAAGCTGACGACGGGCCGGCAGGTGGTGCACGTCACGTCGGAGGCGACGGAGTCCTTCGGCGGCGCGGGCTACGTGGAGGACACGGGCCTGCCGCGCATCCAGGCGGACGCGCAGGTGCTGTCCATCTGGGAGGGCACGACGAACGTGCTGTCGCTGGATTCGCTGCGCGCGCTGGCGAAGGAAGGCACGCTGGAGGCGTTCTTCCACGAGGTGGAGGGCCGGCTGTCGAAGGTGACGGACGCGGGCCTGCGGCCGTGCGTGCAGACGGCGCACGACGCGCTGGAGCACGCTCGGGCCTGGGTGTCCGGCGCGATGGCGAACCCCACCACGATGGAGGCCGGTGCGCGGCGCTTCTCCCTGACGCTGGGGCGCACGCTGGAGCTGGCGCTGCTCAGCGAGCACGCGCAGTGGTGCCTGGAGCACGGGCACGGGCCGCGCAGCCGGGCCGCGGCGCGGCGGTTCCGGCAGCACGGGGTGGACCTCATCCAGGATGAGATCGACCTGGATGATTCGCGGCTCTTGGGTTGAGCCTCGCGACAGGTGCTGCACACGGCGGGCGTGCCCATTAAGAAGCGGGCGCCATGTCCGTCCTGAGTCCCGAGCAGTGCCAGCGCTTCGCCGCCGAGGGGTATCTCGTCCTGCCGTCCTTCGTGGACAGCGGGACGTGCGAGCGGATGCGGGCCGTCATCCTGGAGCAGCTCGAGTCCGGTGACGGCCCGGTGGAGTACGAGGCCGACGTGGCCTATCCGGGTTCGCCCGCGAGCCTGGAGGTCGAAGGTGGCCGGACGGTGCGGCGGTTGTTGAAGGCCCATGGGCGCTCGGCCTTGTTCGCGGCGTGGTTCGACGACGCGCGGATGGTGGAGGCGATGGGGCAGTTGCTGGAGGGGCCGGTGGTGCAGGCGCGGGCGCATCACAACTGCGTGATGACGAAGCAGCCGCGCTTCTCGTCGGACACGGGGTGGCACCAGGACGTGCGCTACTGGGCCTTCACGCGGCCGGAGCTGATCTCCACGTGGTTGGCGCTGGGCGCGGAGACGCCGGAGAACGGCGGCCTCAAGGTATTGCCCGGCACGCACCGCATGCAGTTCGCGCCGGAGCGCTACGACGCGAAGCTGTTCCTGCGGCCGGAGCTGCCGGAGAACGCGGCGCTCATTGAGAGCGCGCGGTACGTAAGGCTGTCCCCAGGGGACGTGCTGCTCTTCCACGCGCGGCTGTTCCACGCGGCGAGCCGGAACCACACGAAGGACACGAAGTACTCCGTCGTGGCCACGTACCGGAGGACGGACAACCTGCCCGTCCCGGGCTCACGTTCCGCGAGGGATTGAAGGCTGCTTCAAGGCGCGAACTGGTACCGCTCGAGGATTCGTCCCTCGGGTGAGACGGCGTAGAGCTCGAACCAGTCGAGTTCGAAGTTGCCACCGGGTCCGATTCCTTCGCAGTGGTCTACACGCCGGTTGACCCGGACGATGTAGCCGCCCTTCCCTTTGCCGACGACGACCTCCAGAGCCCGTGCCGTGAAGACGCATTCATTCCGGCGGGCTTCGGGAAAGCGGCTCAAGACATCTTGAAGGGCCGCATGGGACGCCAGGATGGCAGGCCCATCCAGCGTCGCCAGGGGCTCTATGTCTTCGGGCCATTCAAATGCAGGCGTCCCGGCATCCGTGCCCGAGGATGGGCTGGGTGAGGGAATGCCAGCATTTGGCTTCACACCCACGCAGGCAATCAGCGCCCCAGCGAGGACGCCGACTGCCACTGGAACCGTGCCGCGTCTGGATGAAGGAACACGCGGCATCTGGCCCGGCAGGCTTTACTTCGAGGCCTGCTTGAGGGCGTCTTCCACGTAGCGGATGCCCTTGGCGGTGATGGCCTTGCCCTTCTTGCTGTCCTGGGCGTAGCCGGCGTGCAGACGCAGCGCCTTGGCGGCGTTGGGGGCGGCGTACGTCACGCCCAGCCCGCTCCAGAAGCGCGACGTCGTTCCGGACGTCACCTCCACGTCCAGCGACTTCGCCAGGTAGAGCGGGATCAGCGAGCGCAGGAGCTGGTCCTTCTCCTTGCCGGCGGAGACCAGGTCCTTCTGGCGCGCGTGGCCGCGCAGCGCGGTCTCCAGCACCGACACCGCGTCCTCGCTATCGGCGCTGGACGTGGCCGCCTTCTTCGCGGCCGGGGCCTTCTTCGCCGCGCTCTTCTTCTTCGCGGGCGCCGCCTTCTTCGCGGCCGGAGCCTTCTTCGCCGCCGCGCTCTTCTTGCCCGCGGCCTTCTTCGCCTTCGGCGCCGTCTTGCGGCGGGCCGCCTGCGCCAGCTCCATGCGTCCCTCGAAGGGGATCTCCACCACCGTCGCATCCACCTGACGCTCCGGCATCGCGTTGCGCAGGGACTCGATCACCTCGTGCACGGACGCGCGCGGGGGCTCGGAGTGCACCGGGCGGGAGACACGGGTCTGCTGCGGCTCGCTCACGGGCGGCTTGCCCTGCGCGTAGTACCGCACCCAATCGCTCGCCTCCTCCACCACTTCTGTCAGGCCCACGCGATCGAGCAGCGACCCCAACCACCGAAGACTGTTGCGCACTTGGAGAACCCTCCCGTTCTGATCCACGCTACTACACTCCGGACGGACGCAACCTATATCGCCAGCAATACGGGTTGTTCCATGCCCCCCCGGGTCACTACGTCCCTGTAGCGGCGGATCCCGGGAACAGACGTGCAGATGTGGCCCGGTCCCCAATGCGTCACTGCCGCACGGACACCACGCTTGCTCCAGGGAGCTACCTCCTTGCCACCGGATCCTCCCGCCCATCGAAGCACCGCCTGCGGCCTCTTCCTCTCGCTGCTGGCAGCGTGCGCGACCCCGAGCGTGCCAGCCACGCCCATGCGCCACAGCCAATGTCGTGAGGTGCCCTCGGTGGAAGATTGTCGCTCCGCCGCCGAGAGCATTGATGACACGTGCCTCAGGGAATGCGTCCAGCTTCAATGCGGCGGGGTACTGGTGAAGTGCAGCGACTACATCCAGCAGAAATGCCGGGATGACGGACGGCACCGCAAGGGCCGTATCGGGGGCTTCGTCTTCCAAGGCACGCAGACCTGCCAGCAGCCCAAGGCCGAAATCTACTGGTGCGAACTGCCGATGTCCGAGAAGTGCCGTGCGAAAGCCATGGTCCACGAGTTGGCCCACTCCTGCGGATGGCATCATGGCGAGGGCCACGGCGTCCCCGGTAACGAAGGAGAACTCAAGTGCAGATGACTCACACCGGGCGGATGTTCCTCGCGACGCTGCTGCTTCTGAGTCCCGGGTGCCGTGTCGTCGCGCCACAGCCGCCCCCCCTGACCGCGTCCACGGCGCGTCCGCTCATCGAGTTCCAGTCCCCCCACTACGACGGCTCCACCCTTTCCGGGCGCATCCTGGTGGGCGCCGCGGAGGGAGCCATCACGGTGGATCGACGGCTCGTCGAGAACTCCTCCTTGGAAGTGACCGCGGTCCTGGACTGCGCGACGGCCCAGCCGGTGGAGTTCCTGGTGGCGGATCGGTTTCCTTCTCCAGCCCGTGCAGAAGACCTTCTCGGTCTAGAGCCCGGATACTGGTTCGGGGCGGATGTAGACTTCCCTCTGTTCGACGAACAGCTCAATGGCAAACGGGGGCCTGACTGCATCGACCTGACCCTCGCCCTCCATCCAAAGCATCCGACGTCCCCTGTCACCACGACGCTCCGGGTGACCCGGCCGATGGAGGAACCCGACGCGGGGTGAGGACATCACTGCCGCACGGACACCACGCTGCGCGTCTTCACGTTCGTCACCTTCCCCGAGCGCTCCAGCATCCCCTCCCCCACGAGGAACAGCGCGCCGTGGATCTCCTGCCTGCACCGCGCGTACACCTCCGAGGGCACCACCAGGTTCGCGATCCCCGTCTCGTCCTCCAACGAGATGAAGCAGATCCCCTTCGCCGTCGGCGGCATCTGCCGGCAGATCATCATCCCCCCCACCTTCACCCGCCGCCCCGCCGACACCCGCTTCAACCCCTCCGCCGTC
>NZ_JBKGHJ010000510.1:0-5621 GCF_046520365.1 Corallococcus sp. 4LFB | reverse complement strand
CGCTCCGCCTCTCGGGGCCGGGCCACCGCGCCCAGCACCACCGCGACCGCGACCGCGCACGCGGGCAGCTCCAGGCTGAAGTCGAAGAGGTTGTGCAGCGCCAGCGCCGCCACGCCGGACAGCACCGCCAGCTCCACCGGCCCGTGGTCCTCGCGCCGCACGCGCCGCACGAAGGCCCAGAGGCCCAGCGCCAGCAGCAGCAAGCCCGGCACGCCCCACTCCGCCGCCACCTGCAACACCGCGTTCTCCGGGTGCGTGAAGGTGTTGGGGTTGGGCTCGGTCTGGTAGCGCGGGAAGGCGGCCTCGAACGCGCCGCGGCCCATGCCCAGCACCGGGAAGGCACGGGCCGCGCGGGCCATCATCGGCCAGGGCTCCAGCTTGCCCCGGCGCAGGGACGCCATGCCGTCCACGGTGCGGGCCTCCGCCCACAGCTGATCCGCCGCCAGGTACGCGCCCACAGACAGCGTCGCCAGGAGCCCCAGCAGCACCGCCGCGCCCCGGCCCCACGCGGGCCTCGCGGGAGTGCGCGCCTCGCGCCGCTGCTTCATCAACCACGCGGCGAGCAGCACCTGCCCGAAGACGAAGAACACGATGCCGCGCGCGACAGCGACAGCAGCACGCCCGCGCCGGAGACGAGCGCCGCCATCGCGAAGGGCCACGCGCGCGAACGCGGCTGCTTCGACAGCGCGAGCCCCACCGCCACCGTCGCGCACAACCCCAGGAAGCCCGCGAGGTGGTTGGGGTTCCCGAACGGCGTCACCAGCGGCGGCCGCGCATGCCGTGTACGCGCGCAGCCCGAACAGCGTCTCCACGCCGAACAGCGCGTGTCCAGCCCACCGCCGCCACCGCCGCGCCCGTGAACGCCAGCACCGCGAGCAGCCGCTGCCGCGACGCCCGCGCCCGGCACACCTGCACCGCCGCGACGAACGTCAGCAGGTAGGCCAGGTGCTTCGCCAGCTCACGCCAGGTGGCGGAGGGCTCCAGTGACACCGGCCGCCAGCCCGTGAGCCCCAGCGGCACGAGCACGTCCTCGCGCAGCGCCGCGGCCTCCGGGCTCACCCAGGCGAGCAGCCCGGGTGGCAGCGGCACGAGCTGCAGCGCGCACAGCACCATGCCGCCCACCAGCGGCGCGGCCAGGAGCGGCACGCGCGGGGTCTCCCCCTGCCGCCGCGCCCCCACGAAGGCCAGGACCGCCGCGGCCCGGACAGCACGCCCAGCGGCCACGACACCCAATGCGCCGCGCCGCCGAGCGCCACCGGCCCCAGCACCACCAGCGCCGCGAGGGCCACTTCCGCGAAGACGGTGTACCGGGAGACGCGGTGGGGACCAGGAGCCATGCGAGGCGCGGGAGTATGTCACGCTCCTCGCGGGCCTCCGTGGCCTGCCCCCTCGGGCAGGAGGCGCGCCGCCTGGACGCCTCCTCCCCTGACGCGGCGGTCCCGGGCCGTCGAATGAACGGGCCCCCCGGGACACCGCTTGCATCCGGGGACCCATCTGGCATCTTCGCCCGACCCCATGCGTCGCTTCCTGCTCACCGCCGCCGTCCTCTGCGCCTCCCTCTCCGGACTCACCGCGTGCAAGAGCAGTTGCCGCGAGCTGTCCGAGAAGCTCTGCGAGTGCGCCTTGAACTCGGTGGAGAAGCAGGCCTGTCAGCAGCGCGCCGCCGACGAGGAGGGCCGCGTGGAGCCCACCGCCGAGGACGAGATCGCCTGCGAGGCGAAGCTCGAGGGCTGCGACTGCCGCACCATCGAGACCGAGGAAGGCAAGAAGGCCTGCGGCCTCGCCCGCTGAGCACCGTCCGCTGAAGGGACGCGCCCGGAGCACCCCGCGAAGCACTACGCGCCCGGCACCACGGGAGCCGGAGCCGGCCGCGCGGGAGCGCCCTCCACCCACGGCTGGAGCCCGCGCTTCACCCGCGAGCGCCACGGCGTCTCCACCCACCGGTGCACCGCCACCGACGCGGGCACCAGCAACACCAGCAGCACCGCCAGGAAGCGCGTGGGCGACGACAGGTCCACGAACCGCCCCAGCCAGTGCACCCCCTCGCTGACGGGGAACTGGAGCAGGTACAGCGCGTAGCTGGCCCCCCCCAGGTGCACCAGCCACGGCCGCGCCAGCGCCTGCCCCAGCGGGCCGCCGCCGCGCGCCAGCCCGTACACCAGCAGCGCCGATGCGGGCGCCAGCAGCGCGTTGTGCATCAGCGGATACGGAATGGACGCGCCCTGCGAGAAGCCCAGCAGCAGCAGCGCCGCGCCCGCCAGCGCCATCACCGCGCCGGAGCGCCGGGGCGCCGCCGCCGCCCGCTCCCGCACGAAGACGCGCCCCAGCAGCACGCCCAGGAGGAACTCCGGCAGGCGCACCAGCGGGTTGAGCTTCAGCACCGTCAGCCAGACGCCGCCGGATGCCGCGTCCAGCGGGCCCGGCCCGTCCGGCCGCAGCACCAGGTAGAGCACCGGCGGCAGCAGGCCCAGCATCCACACGCCCACCAGGGCCGCCGCCATGCGCGCGCCGCGGAAGCGCTCCAGCCGCCCGGCCAGCGCGGGGAACACGGCGTAGAAGAACGCCTCCACCGACACGGACCAGGACGGCGGGTTCCAGTACAGCGCGAGCCGGGGCACCCAGGACTGGAGCAGCAGCAGCGTGGTGAGCCCCGCCGTGCCCAGCTTCGCCACGGCCACCGGCAGCGGGTTGTCCGCCAGCGAGGCCCGCGCCGTGGGCACCGCCGACAAGAGGAACATCAGGAGGAACACCGGGTACACGCGCGCCACGCGCGCGCTCCAGAACGCCCGGGGCGGGGTCTGCATCCCGCCGGCCGTGTCCACGTAGTTGTACGCGAGCACGAAGCCGGACAGGAGGAAGAAGACCCCCACGGACGCATAGCCGGAGGCCACCACCTGCACCATCCACTCCGGCGCCACGCCCTGGATGCACGGGGTGCCGAAGTGGAACAACACGACGTGCAGGGCCGCCAGGAAGCGCAGCCCCGTCAGTGCATCCAGCGAACCTCCGGACTGCTGCTTCATTACTTCCGGCCGATGCCGAAGTAGGTGAAGCCCTGCTCACGCATGCGCGCGGGCTGGAAGATGTTGCGGCCGTCGAAGACGACCGGCGACTTCATCAGCTTCTTCATGCGGTCGAAGTCCGGGTGGCGGAACTCGTTCCACTCCGTCACCACGAACAGGCCGTCCACGCCCTCCAGCGCGTCGTACGGCACCTCCGCGTAGCGGATGCGGTCGCCGAAGACGCGCCGGGCCGCGTGCGAGGACACCGGGTCATGGGCAATCACCGTCGCGCCCTTGCCGATGAGGCCCTCGATGACCTCGATGGACGGCGCCTCGCGCATGTCGTCCGTCTTCGGCTTGAACGCCAGGCCCCAGACGCCGAACTTCTTGCCCTCCAGCGACCCGTAGTGCTTCACGGCCTTGTTCACGAGCAGCTTCTTCTGCCGCTCGTTGGTGCGCTCCACCGCGCGCAGCAGGTCCAACTCCAGGCCGTACTCGCGCGCCGTGGTGACCAGCGCCTTCACGTCCTTGGGGAAGCAGGAGCCGCCGTAGCCCACGCCGGGGAAGAGGAACGGGTAGCCGATGCGCTTGTCCGCGCCCAGGCCCTTGCGCACGAAGTCCACGTCCGCGCCCACCTTCTCGCAGAGCGCGGAGATGTCGTTCATGAACGAGATGCGCGTCGCGAGCATCGCGTTGGCCGCGTACTTCGTCAGCTCCGCGGAGCGCGTGTCCATGAACAGGATGGGGTTCTCCGTGCGCACGAACGGCGCGTAGAGCTCTCCCATGATGTTCCGCGCGCGCTCCGTGTCCGCGCCGATGACGACGCGGTCCGGCTTGAAGAAGTCGTCCAGCGCGGCGCCTTCCTTCAGGAACTCCGGGTTGGAGACGACGTCGAACTCCACGTCCGTCACCTTGGCGATGGCGTCGCGGACCTTGTCCGCGGTGCCCACCGGCACGGTGCTCTTGTCCACCACCACCGTGTACTGCTTCATCGCGCGGCCCACCGCCTGCGCCGCCGCGAGCACGTACTGGAGGTCGGCCTCGCCGCTCTCCCCTTCCGGGGTGCCTACGGCGATGAACACGGCCTGGGCGTTCGCCACGCCCTCCGCCAGGTTCGTCGTGAACGTGAGGCGCTTCTCCTTCACGTTCTTGCGGATGAGCTCCTCCAGACCCGGCTCGTAGATGGGGACCTGTCCATCCTGGAGCATGCGGATCTTCCGCTCGTCGATGTCCACGCACGCGACGTCGTTGCCCGAGTCCGCGAAGCAGGTGCCCGCGACGAGTCCGACGTAGCCCGATCCGATAATGGCAATGCGCATTCTTTGAGTGTCCTGGTTTCGACAGGTGGCGTCATGAACTCATACGCCGACCCGCGCACCGAAAGGAAGCCCGGGCACGCAGGACGCAGAGCAACCAGACAGGCTTATCGCCCTGTGAGGAGGCGCCGCAGTCTGTCCACGCCCCGCAGGGCGGACGAACGTCCGGGGGTGCTCACCGGACCCACCACCCCCCTGTCCAGCAGCTCCCGCGTCGCGCGGCGCAGCGGCGGGAAGGCGGCGGTGGCCTGTCCTTCCGCGTCCGGGAACAGCCGCGCCACGATGGCCAGCGACGTGTAGAGGGCGCGCTCCAGGCCGAACGCCTCCGCGCGCGACAGCAGGGCCGGCACGTCCAGCGGGCGCGAGTACACGCCGCCCATCCAGGTGGCGCCGGTGATGAGCTCGCGCAGGTCCACGAACGACAGCCACGGCACGTCATACCCGTGGTGGGCCTGGTCCAGCGCGGTGAGCAGCAGCACGTCCTCCAGCTCCGGGCGGAAGACGGACTGCCCGTAGACCTTCATGGGTCGGGCGCGCTCGAAGACGCCGGCCAACTGCTCACGTCGGTTCGCGCCCAGCACGTCCGCGTAGAGGTGGATGGGCGTGCGGCCGTCGGACACGATGCGCGCCGCGCCGGTGTTGCCCGTGTCCGGCTCCGGGACGAACTCGTGGTTGGACAGGTAGCCGGCGAAGCCGTCCACGTCCATGCGGCGCACCAGCACCTGGATGTCCAGCACGGGCCGGAAGCCCACGTGCGGGTAGAGCGCCTCCGCGAAGGCCGCGCCGCCCAGCAGCAGCAGCTTGCGGCCCTCCAGTTGATCCACGATGCGCTTGAAGTGGACCAGCTTCATGACGTTGTCGTTCACGGAGCCGGTGTAGATGGCCATCAGCCGGTCGCGGGCCCACTCCGGCGCCTCGCCCCCGCCCATCCGGTACTCCAGGTTGTACGCCGCCAGCGGCGCCAGCCCCTGCGAGATGGCCCAGTCGACGTAGGCCTCCCAGGGCGCGCCCCGGAGCTTTCCGCGCGGGGGCTCGAAGGAGGACAGGACCCGGAAGGTGTCGAGGAGGCTGGGCGCCATGGTGCGGCACCTTTAATGGGCCGGCCCGCCCGCCGCAATCACCGTCTTCCAGCAGGCGAGCGGACGGGCCTTGGCGCCCCTGACTCCGTTCCCGCCACGACAGGCGGCCGGAGCCCCCGCAGCCGCCGCAGCGCGTACCGCACCATGGGCCGGGCCCGGGGGGCCAGGGCCAGCTTCGCGGCAACCCAGGCCGGCTTGTTGCGCGCCAGCTCCGCCCCCACCAG